>QNCQ01000210.1 GCA_003645825.1 Fidelibacterota bacterium | reverse complement strand
CTGTCTTTTCAAAAGTATATGTAGAACCCTCAACAAAGGTAGTTTTTATATCTGTACCCCCACTCCAATCTTTGCGAAACACAAAATTTATCTTCACAAAGTCTGCCCTTCGAGTGCCAATATTTTTCACTTCCCCGTACAGAATTGTGTTCCCTGATTTATCTTTTCTTTCCTTGATCGAACCTACCAGCACACAGTTTGCCTGACCCTTCGAAGGTTTTACCGCCCTCTCAGCCTCTGCTCTCGGGATGAACACAGGCTGAGTATACCCACCCACCTTGCCGCTTTGAAGAGAAGTTTCAGCCTCCTTCGGGATAACATATTCTTCAGGCTGGCTCTTCGTATTCGACACAATTCGCACTATATCAGACCTCCTTAGCACAAGGTAACCAATTAATGTTTCCACTTTTATTACCTCATCATCCTGATACACAACCCTTCCGAAGACCGAACTCCCATTGGTCATAATTATCTCTTTATCATAGAGCGATAAGGGATTTTCCCACACTTGACTCCTTGCCTGCAATGACTCCAGTTCCTTCTGAATAGCAGCAAGCTTCGCTTCAAGTTTCTTCACTTCAAAAGTCAGCTCCCGAATAACAGCATCCTTATCCTCTGGGGTAACCTTATCCGAAACCTTCTCTGTACCCCGATACTGAACACTCTCCTTCTTAGTAATCACCTCAGTACTGAGGTCACTTTCAGGCTGCAGAAGTTCACCCTCAGCCGCTCTTTCACCCTTTTTGAAAGGCAATATCCCGCAACTATTTATAAATATAAATGTAACAAGTATTGGAATGATTTCTCTTCTCATATTTCCACCCCTCTGGGATTCTTTTTTTATATACAAACATACTGCACATAACTGGCGTTGCTTTTCTAAATATATCCATCCATACTCTATATGTCAAGTAAAAAATTGAAATAAATTAGAGGGTTATATGAATGAATTAAAATTTTAATTGAAGTAAATCCCCTTTTTCTGTGACACAGAACCAAATATGTACTATGCAACAGGAAAATGAAGAATAGCTCCTATACCCGGGAAATCCCTTGTATCCGAATCGAGAACTTCAACATCTCCTCCATTTCGAAGAACACGATGTAAGAGCAACTCCACAATATCATTGGTTTTATAAAGCTTCACACCACAAACAGGGCAATTGTCCTGGCGCTCTATACTCAAATAGTCACATTTTTTACAAAACACCCCCTTTTGCACAAAGCTTTCAGTAAAAATCAGAGTCTTCACCGCTCGTTTCCTGCTTGCGGTGATAACCCCATGCAGCCCTTCTACGGCAAGATTATCATGAAGTTTCCCCTTCATACTCCTCACAAGCTCTTCCTCAAACTTTTTCCTGGCAACATTTTCAGTCTCTTTCACCCTATCAAGCACGTCATTTATATGAGCATCCGGATCAACCTCCATTTCTCCTAGTATTTTCCCTATCACAAACTCATGCAGATATCTTCGGAATTCGTTCATAATTTCTCTTCGTCCTCCTATTATTATCCAGCTAAAATCACGTTTTCTGTTCAAATTAAAAATCTCATCAGCTACTCTTTTATAATGCTGAATAACCATATTACGGATGTTTCGCTCAACGCTCCTTTCATCCCTGCCATAATATCCGCCATATTTTATCTTTTCATAAGAATTCTCCCTTATATGGAAATGCTCTATATTCTCACCCAGCCTGGACTCAAATATTCGTGCCTTGTTCCTATCAATAAGCAAAACGGCATAATTCCTGTGACCACTATAGATACCCGCAAGAAGGCGTATATAAGGATAGGGTTGAACCTCAATATCTGTTCTAAACGGTATATTAAAATTTACAGTCTCCCAAATACCTTCGGCGGAGGACGAAAAACAAACGCTGGTCAACTTCCCATTTATATTAAAATCTTCTTTCGCATATTTCAATATTTTATCAAAATCCTCAAGCACAGACTCCCGTTCAATCTGAGAAAGTTCCCGGAAATAGGATTTTCTCTTTTTATACTGAATCAATTTTTTTAACTCCGTGATGTAATTCTGTCTGCTCGGTTGTCTTATATCCACTGAGATATAAGCCGTAGTGATAGGATAACTCTGTGGAGTAATATCCAGAAACTTCTTCAGACTCGGATATTGAGTCATATTTTACCTCCCCTTTAGCTAATTTCTTATTTCCCAACTGATAGTTAGCCCAAAGATTATCATCTAACTTTTTATTAAGAAATTTTTACAAAATTTTCAAGGGGATAGCTCACAAATTTTTATAAAGGGTATCAAAAACCCTAAACTCACACCCACGACCATGATGAAGAAACCTATATTTACGCTATAAAGTGAGCGCAGCAGGAATCGAACCTGCGACCCACGGCTTAAAAGGCCGTTGCTCTACCTACTGAGCTATGCGCCCTTCTAAAAAGCTATTTAATTTAAAATCAATTCCAGTAAATGGCAAAAACTTTGGTGGCCAGGGTCCGTTAAATTTTCTGTTCAAATACTGAAGAAAAACAAGAAAAGCACCTTCCAACAGTGAACATGACAACAGGCTTTTCCCGACACTTACATGAATTCATAAGACTATATCCAGGCCGGATAGATGAGAAACAGGTAAGCAAGGTCATGCTTTCATCCCTCTGTCTATGCTTACTGATTTCAACAGAATTCTATTGCACTGCTCTCACACTCCATACTTCTTTTGCGCATACAATATTTTTTTTAAGTTTTAGGGTTGAAATTACTAAGTTTATCTATGGAGACTAACTTACAAAATAAAGCTATCGAAGTTTACAAAAGGCTCGATAAAGAGTATCCCGATGCCGCTTGTTCACTGAACCACAAAAATCCTCTGCAACTGCTTATTTCGACCATTCTTTCCGCTCAGTGCACTGACAGACAGGTCAATAAAATCACCCCAGAACTTTTTTCTAAATACAAAACAGCCAGGGACTTTGCCGAAGCGAATCTAGACGAGCTAAAAAGGATCGTTAGGCCAGCTGGATTCTACAATAGCAAAACAAGAGCCATAAAAGAAGCAATGAAAATCATTCACGAAAGACACAACGGAGAAATCCCCAAAACTCTTGAAGAACTTACCAGACTCCCAGGTGTCGGAAGAAAAACGGCAAATGTCGTCCTGGGAGACGGCTTCAACATACCCTGCATTGTAGTCGACACCCATGTAAAGAGGTTATCAAAAAGGATCGGACTGACAAACAGCAATGACCCAACTAGGATTGAGTTTGATCTTATGAAAATATTTCCAAAAGAAACTTGGATAAAGTTAGGACATCTTATGATCGACCATGGCCGAAAAGTCTGCAACGCACGCAAACCAGAATGCAGGATTTGTATACTGAAAGACCTTTGCAATTACCACCTCTCTACGAAAGGAGAAAAACAATGAAAACCGATGAAATAATAAAAAGACTACTTGAAAATCTCGGGCTTGATCCAGAAAGTGAATATTTGAAAGATACCCCATCCAGAGTAAGGAAAATGTTGGAATTCATAACTTCGGGATACAGAGTGAACATAGAGGAACTATTCGAAAAATCAGTCTTTACTAAAAAGTATGACCAGATGATAATTGCCAAAGATATTAACTTTTTTAGCATGTGTGAACATCACCTGCTTCCTTTTTACGGCAAAATTCATATAGGATATATGCCTAAGGAAAAAGTTATCGGTCTGAGCAAACTTGCCCGGATTGCAGAGGCCTTCTCAAGAAGGCTTCAGGTTCAGGAGCGAATGACGCAGGAAATTGCCGAATCAATTGAGAAATACCTCAAGCCGACTGGTGTAGGTGTAGTTGTGGAAGCCCGGCACCTGTGCATGATGATGAGAGGTGTTGAAAAAGTAAATTCAATCATCACAACGAGTGTTATGCTCGGAACTTTCAAGGAAGATGAAAAGACCAGAAGAGAATTTTTAAATCTCATTAAAACACAATAAGAAGGGGCCGAAAATGCCTTTTATAGGATGCCATGTATCAATCGGTGGAGGAATTGAAAACGCCCCAAAAAGAGGAAAAGAGCTTGGCTGCGACGCCATGCAAATCTTCACAGCCAATCAAATGCAATGGAAAGCCAGACCAAT
>QNCQ01000209.1 GCA_003645825.1 Fidelibacterota bacterium | reverse complement strand
TCATCAATTTTCAAAATGGATTCATCTACTGAAATTTTATTTTTCAACATAAGGTTGAGATTCGAAGCTATTATATCCGAAATTTTCGTATATTCAATATGAACGGGCCTTTGAACTCCATATTTAAAGTATTTCCCAAAGAACCTCAAATCCGGATCCAAATCGGTATACTCTTTCTTATAGTAAAGTGCCTTCAAGACCGGAAGAAACTCCCCTTCTTTTCTCAAAATCCACTGAGATGTTTCCTGCTGCACGAATTTCACAAACTTCACAGCAGCCGCCTTGTTTGGAGAGTATCTTGAAACCATGAGATTCCACCCACCGATAACCGGAGAAGGTTTTGTCCCTTTCTTAAACACGACATAAGTTCTTCCAAGGTTATCAATTTTGGACTGATCTACCCCTGGAATTTCAGTCATCACCTGGAAACTTGGCCATCCCCTAAAAAATGGAATATCGTTCGTTAATGCATATTGCCAGCTTTCAATCTCATCGAATTCCACCACTTTGCGAGGTGAAACGCCGCTATCAAGCAATTCCTTTATAAAATGAAATGTGTTTACAATGTCAGAATCGCGGAAATTAAATTTATCAAGTTTCTCGGTACTATACCCAAGGCCGCCATAAATTTCAACAAGATTACACACTAAACCCTCATAATCATTGCCATGAAAAACATATACAGGCCTATCTCTAAAGTACTTTTCCTTAATTTCAAAAATGTCATCCCAGGTGACTATTGGATTTCTGTCTTCATCAAATGATAGCAGGTTTTCAAATTTCTTTACCAGATCTTTTCTATAATAAAGAAGCCCAATATCAAAATAAATAGGCATGCCGTATAAAACGCCTTCATAATAACAAGTTTTTAGTGCTTCAGGAATTACTTTATCCAGTTCGTCTTTGCTAAAATAGCTATCAAGAGGCTCAGCCCATCTTGAAAAGCGCGCCACCCATATGTGATCAACTGCAAAAACATCAATCACACTGCTCTTACTTCTTAAAGCTCGAGCAAGGATTTCTTTTCTTTCATTAGTATTAAACTTTGTAAATGGGAGGTCGACCGCAACTACTTCAATTTTCCCTTTATTCACCCTGTTAAATTCATCCATTATTTTTCTGTGGGCCTCTGATATATTATCCGCATAATAAATTTTTATGACTTCCTTATTACCCACACCTGTTATAGGAAGTAGGTAAAGAATGAACGAAAGTACGATTGCAACGATTATAATAGCTACATATAATCCAAATTTATCCTTCAGGTCGCCGATTTTATTGTACATACTCCATACCTCCACAAAACATTATCATTTTGATAATACGAGATTTAAAAATCTATTACAAGTAAATTTTCAGAAAAGGGGATACTCCTCGCAAGTTGTTTATATGGCAGATGGTATGTTTGTTGCAAACCATTGAAGAAAAAGAATTTTTTGAAATGATCTTAAGGAGGGATTTATGAAAAGGATATGGGCTGTTTTAGTAGTGTTATCAATGCTTTTCGCCTGTAGCAATGAATTGAATGACAGTTTCACAACCCCTGCAATTGAGAAGGAGATCGACAGGTTATTGTCTCAGATGACTCTTGAAGAAAAGGTTGGGCAAATGACTCAGGTAGATATCAGATATATAAAGAAGCCTGAGGATGTAATAAAATACGGTTTCGGATCCATCTTAAGTGGAGGCGGGGCTACACCAACCCCTAATACTCCTGAAGCATGGGCTGATTTGTACGATAGTCTGCAAACTCTTGCTTTAAGAACAAGGCTTGGAATACCTATAATTTATGGAATAGACGCAGTGCACGGACATAATAATGTCAAAGGTGCTGTTATATTCCCGCATAATATTGGCATGGGAGCTACAAGAAATCCTGATCTGGTTAAAAAAGCCTGTGAGATTACAGCGGTTGAGGTAGCTGCAACGGGAATTGATTGGACTTTTGGGCCATGCGTAGCTGTCACCAGAGATGAGAGGTGGGGAAGAACTTATGAAAGTTTTGGGGAATCACCTGACCTTGTCAGTGAAATGGCAAAGGCTGAGGTAGAAGGTTTTCAGGGTACCTCTCTTGATGATCCCCTTTCTATTGTCGCTTGTGCAAAACACTTCATTGGAGATGGAGGAACAACAGGCGGAGTTGACCAGGGAAATACAGAAGTTGATGAAGAAACACTGAGAAAGATTCATCTCCCAGGCTATATATCAGCAATAAAAGCAGGAGTGGGAACTATAATGGCTTCTTACTCGAGCTGGAATGGTATAAAGTGCCATGGCAATAAGTATTTAATCACAACTTTACTTAAGGGAGAGCTCGGGTTTGAAGGATTCGTTGTATCCGATTGGGCTGCTATTGATCAGCTACCCGGTGATTACAGAAGTGATATAAAAACGGCAATAAACGCCGGGATAGATATGGTTATGGTCCCCGACAAATATGAAGAATTTATTTCGAATCTTATAGACCTAGTAGAAAAAGGGGATGTCTCTCAAAGTAGGATTGATGATGCAGTAAGGAGAATCTTGAGAGTAAAGTTCAAATTGGGATTATTTGAGAATCCGTTTTCTAATAGAGATTTGCTACCTAAAATTGGGTGCGAAGAACATAGGATGATTGCAAGACAATGTGTAAGAGAATCCTTAGTTTTGTTGAAAAATAAAAATAATATCTTGCCCTTGCCAAAAAATCTTAAAAGGATTCATGTATCCGGTAAGAATGCTGATGATATAGGAAACCAATGTGGTGGATGGACAATCACATGGCAGGGATCAAGTGGTAATATAACCGACGGCACAACGATTTTACAGGGTATAAAAAAAGCTGTATCTTCCGAGACAAAGGTGACCTATTCTTTTGACGGATCGGGAGCTGAGGGTGCGGATGTAGCAATAGCTGTTCTCGGTGAAAGACCTTATGCAGAGATGAAGGGGGATAGGCAGGATTTATCTCTTGATTCCGATGACCTAAGAACACTTGAAAATCTTAGAAAGGCCAACGTCCCAACCGTAGTAATACTGATAACAGGTAGACCCTTGATAATCACAGAACAACTCGATAGTATGGATGCTTTACTTGTAGCGTGGCTGCCGGGGACTGAAGGAGATGGTATAGCCGATGTTCTTTTTGGAGATTTCTCTCCAAAGGGAAAACTCCCTGTATCCTGGCCCAGAGATATGTCACAGATTCCGATAAATATAGGTGACGCAAACTATGATCCTCTGTTCCCTTATGGTTTTGGATTGACATATTAATACTAATACAAAGGCTTATAAGCTTTAGTCCAATTATCATTTAGTTGTATTCTATAGGATAGATGGGATTAAGTTAGGTTGGTTTATTGTAATTATATGTTTCTTAGAGCTTCTATTCTCTTTATAGCCCCAATTTTTTTGTATTGACGTTTCGCCAGACCAACGTAGTGATCGAACTGTTTTTGTTCCCCCATACGTTTGTAAAGTTTTGCTAATTCAATATAGGTTTCAGCCAGATTGAAGAATTTTTTGCATTCCTCATTAATTCTGGAAGAAGTGTTAAGGAAGGAAAGGGACATATCATAATCCCCTTCCTCCCTCTTGATCATTCCCAGAATTCTATACACGTCTGCAATGTTGGCTTTGTTGTTAATCTGGTTGAAGATAGTAAAAGCTGTGATGGCCGTGGCATGAGCTTCACTGAACTTGCCCCCGTAGGCAAGTATTTCAGCCTTGAGGGAAAGAGCAAGAGCTTTTAGATTCCTATTTTTGGTCTCTTCAGCGACTTCTAAAGCTTTCTGAAGAAGTTCTTCCGCTTTTTCAGGTTGCTCCAGGGTCTTATATGCTATTGCCATGTTGTAGAATAGGAGGCCGGTGGTTAGCTGGTCTGTTGCTCCATTTTTAAGAAGTGCATGAGCTTTTTCGTATTGTTCAAGAGCTCTATCCCATTCTGCTCTTATGATTAAGAGATTACCATGGTTCATCAATACATTGGCTTTTAACACAATAACTTCGGTAGTGGAATTCTGTAAATTTTCGAGAATCCTCATCACTTCAAGGAGCAAGCTTTCTCCTTCCTTAAGTTTTCCCTCTTCTACGCTGACGATTGCCAGTCCATTTTTAGCTCGAGCTATGCC
>QNCQ01000208.1 GCA_003645825.1 Fidelibacterota bacterium | reverse complement strand
TTAAAAAAACCGTAATACTTGATTTTTTCATCTTAGATTATTGTAAAATGTTTCCCCAAAGTGTATACCATGAATCAGACAAAAAAGCTTAATATCTTAATGCCATTTTGTGTTCACTCAGAAAAAACAGCAAGAACTGATAGCAAAAATTGCCACGTGTAATCCAGGAATCACCTCAAAATTGTTTTCGTTTGCTAGTTATCTTTCTTAAAATTGCTAAAAAGGGATAAATTTTAGAGGTTACTAATCGGTAAGTGAAAATGTTTAATTCTTATTTCCATTTAAAATTTTTGGTTCAGGAACTCCAGGAGAAAATAGAATCAAAGTTTATCACTTCAGCTTTTACATTTGCAAAAAGAGAACTCCACATTTCCATTTCGGATGGTTCAGATATTTACTTTTGTGCAAATAATCCACTTCCCTTTTTAACCTACCAGACCAGGACCCCAAGCCCAAAAGATAAAGTGCTTCTTTTCAAAGATATCTACAGACTTCAAATATCAAAAATCTTGTTAAATCGCAGCGATAGACAGTTGCTAATCAGTTTCAACAATGATAATTACTACCTCCTTGTAAGTTGTTATGGAACAAACGGTAATGTTTTTCTTTTGGACGGCAAGTTTGCAATTCTTGAAAGTTTTAGAAAGACTTCCACAGATAAACAATCTAATCATTTTCAGATGAGCGATTTCAAATCACCTGATAGTATCTCTTATGATCCGGAAAGTATAGAAAACCTCATTTTAACATATGGAGACAGAAATTTGGAGATTTTGCTTAAAAATATTATGAACAAAAGGCTGGATAAGGTCTTTGTCAATGAACTTTTCGCTCGTACAGGACTAAGATCGGATAAAAAATGCGGAGAACTTTCTGGTAAAGAAATCGAGCTACTAAACAATACACTGAAGGAAATGCTGGATGAGATCGAAGCTAAAAACTTTTACATATATTACGGAGAATTACCTGTTTTTAGCCTTTTAAAGCTTTCTTATCTTAAAAATAATGACTTAAAAATATTTGCGAACTGTACGACGGCCACTAATGAATTCATAAAAGAGTATCTAAAAAATTTTTATTTTATCGAAGAAAAGAGGAATCTAATAAGAATTGTCGAAAAGTATATAGCAGCTACTCAGAGAAAACTCCTGCGACAAAAACAGGATTTAAAAAATATAAAAGATCCTTCCACCTATAAAGAATGGGCAGAAACTATTTTAGCTAACTACCATAAGGTTAATAGAAAGGCAGACTTTGTTATTCTTCCCAGACTTCATAATCCAGCTGAAAAAATAAAAATCCCTTTAATCAGAGGGTTAACACCAAATGAAAATGCAAAACGGTATTTTGAAAAGGCGAAAAATATAGAGAAATCCCGGGAGATCTTAAAGAAAACCATTATAGAAAATGAACACAGTTTAGATAATGCAAAAAAATTGCTTCAAAAATTGGGATCCATTAACTCCAGGAAAGAGTTGAAGTCAGTAAAAAAACTGATACAGAATAACTATTTACCTACTGTGAAATTGAAAGAGCACCACGAAAAACTCCCTTACCAGCTCATATCCTACAAAAATTGGGATATACTCATAGGAAAAAGTGCAAGGGACAATGATATATTGACCTTTAAAATAGCTCGCCCGAATGACTTCTGGTTTCACGCGCAAAATGTTCCTGGATCGCATGTGATAGTACGCAACCCTAATAAAAGAGACTCTCTCCCGAGCGAAATCACAAAGGTAGCAGCGGGACTTGCCGCTTTCAATAGCAAAGATAAAAACTCAAAACTTGTCCCTGTTGTCTATACAAAAAAGAAATATGTATGGAAACCTAAGAAAAGTAATCCGGGGATCGCTTCATATAAATTTGAAAAAAGCATAATTGTCGAGCCAATCAATCCTCAAGCCATTCAAGGAAAGCTCTCTTAAAAGAGTTTATATCGACAATTAGGCCTACACGATGTGAGACTCCCAGTTCATTATATCTTCCACCAAATCCTACTCCATAATCAATATTAATAAATTTTACGCTTATACCGATACCGGCTGTATAATCTCCCAACTCATCTCTCCCGAATCTTACCTTTAAAGCCTTTTTGATGCTTATCTCACAACCAACTCTTGCTCTTATATTAGCAAACAAGAGGTAAAATAAGCTTTCATTTTCCTTTGAGCCGGTTGATAGATCCAAACAGAACGAAGGTTCTATTGAAGTTATTGTTTTCCCAAGCATAAAAACGGAGGCAACTCCGACACAAAACGACGGTAGGATAAGTTCTTTATAGCCATCATTCCATATAACAAGCGTTCCGGTAAGATCCCTGGCAATTACGCCAAGGCTGTAGTGACTGAATTCGTAAAGAATTCCTACATCAAGACCGATTCCCCAGGCAAATCCTTTATACAATCTTTCGTAGGGAAACTTTACGTTGATGCCGTAGAGAATGTTATCTTTCAAACGGTTGGATATCGAAAAATACAAAGCGCCGAGGCTGGAGTTAAAAAATTTTAGTTCAGAATAGTCCGGTCTGTATTCACCCTCATTTCCACCTACATTGTACTGAATAAAATCCTGCAAATAATGAATGCTATCGACCCCTATTCTGATAAATCCAATACCCAAAACTCCCTTCTGAGCGCTACCGGCAACAAAACTTAAATTGTCATATTTAAGCACTCCTGCGAACTCTTCACTGTGCATCATTTGCAGTAAGCTCCTATTACTTCGATATAGAATTGCAGGGTTCCAGTAATAAGCGACAGCAGGGTTGGAAGATGACACAACAGCTCCACCTAGGCTCATCTCTCGGACGCCCACACCGAATTTCAAAAATTCTCCAGTGTATTTCGTCTGAACTCCAGAGACTACCCCTCTGAGAAAGAATAGGGAAACAATCACAATCGCCGAAACCAATCTTCTGAAGTCCATATAGTTACAATCCGTACTTTTTCTTCAGCTCGTCAAGCTTGTTAAGAGCTTCAAGAGGAGTCATTGAATTAACGTCAATCTCAGAAAGCTCTTCCTTGAGCTTATTCTCAATTTCGTCAAAAAGACTCAACTGATATGGATTTTTATCAATTTCTCTAAAATTTTTAGTGTCTGTGGGCAAAACTCTTTCTTCCCTTGATAAATTCGCTAAAATTTCATTAGCCCTGAGAACAACTTCTTTTGGGATACCGGCCATTTGAGCCACATGAACTCCATAGCTCTTATCACATGCTCCTGGAATTATCTTTCTGAGGAAGATTACCTTGTCACCATATTCTTTTACTGCAACATTCAAATTAACAACACGAGGCAATATCTTTTCCAATTCTGTTAGTTCATGATAGTGAGTCGCAAATAGGGTTTTTGCTCGAACTTTAGGGTTATTGTGGAGATACTCAGTCACAGCCCAGGCAATAGCAATTCCATCATATGTCGATGTACCTCTACCTATTTCGTCAAGGAGCACGAGAGAACGAGGCGTTGCATTGTTTAAAATGTTTGCTGCTTCAATCATTTCCATCAAAAATGTTGACTCTCCTGCTGCCAGATTATCACTCGCTCCAACCCTGGTAAAAATTTTGTCAACCACACCAATTTCCGCTTCCTCTGCCGGCACAAAAGAGCCAATCTGAGCCATAAGCACAATAATACCAACCTGCCTCAGATAGGTAGATTTCCCGGCCATATTAGGGCCGGTTATTATGAGAATCTGCCTGTTTTCATTATCGATTTCAAGGTCATTCGGAATGAACCTCTCTCCCGGAGGCAATAGAGCTTCTACCACCGGATGGCGTCCATTCTTAATGAGTATTCTGGTGGAATTGTTTATCTCCGGTCTCACGTAGTTATTCTTAGCGGCTATATGAGCAAAAGAACAGAAGACATCAAGTTGTGCTATAACATCGGCTATACGGAGAATTTCTTGAATATTTCCCAGAACCTTATACCTTAACTCCTGGAAAATTTCGTACTCCAGTTCGCCAATTCTTTCTTCAGCATTCAGTAACATTTCCTCGTATTCCTTAAGTTCCGGTGTAATAAATCTCTCAGCATTGACGAGTGTTTGCTTTCTGATATAACTATCAGGGACCTTAGCAAGATGAAGCTTTGTAACCTCAATATAATAGCCAAATACTTTGTTG
>QNCQ01000207.1 GCA_003645825.1 Fidelibacterota bacterium | reverse complement strand
TTCACTTTTACAGAGAGAGAGGATGGTTCCCGGTGCATCTGAGCCGGATGACATTAATTTTGCAGTTTTGTGTAGTTCGCAATGTTTTGCATCTTCTATGGTCGCGTCATTTATGATAGGGACCTCTTTGACCGCAACAGTGATTTCAACATCGCTTTTAACTCTTTTAATTTCTTCAATAAGAAGTTTATCGAAGACAATTTCTCCAGCGTTATCAGCAAGATATAGTAGCTTTTTCGTTTTGGTCAGTGCTCGTACAAATTCTTTATACTGAAATCTCTTCTGACATTTCACTAGGGGGATTTCTTTCTGACTTGCGATTTTATATAGCTCACGCTCTACTTTATCTTTGCTATTTGGACCATAATCAATTACGTTGCCATAAATTGCAAGTTCGACAGCTTTTAAAAGTCTGTTGCTAGAGGAGCTTACAATTTCTTTTAATCGGGGATATATAGATAACACCAAATCGTTAGTTTCCCTTCGGATTTTTTTGTATGGATCGCCATTTGGTACCTTTCTCTTTATTATGGTGTGGATTATTTTGCCCATTTCGGGTGGTGTGGACTCGAGAGAGAAAGTTTGGACTGCTTTTGCCACTTCTATCAATATTTCACGTTGGAGTTCAGACGGTGCCCCAGATATTCTTGAAGCTTCCAAAGCCTGTTTAAAGAAGCAGGGAATGCAATCAAGATAGGTCTTCATCCTAAATAACCTTTCCTCTTCTTTCCATGGTTTCTTTTTTGCTGATGGGAGTTACCTTTTTTATTTTGGATTCGTAGACAGTTATTGCGTTGAGGTTTGTGAAGTATTCTTTGATTTTTGCTATTTCCTCTCTACTTAATGGTGGCACCGGGCAGGGTCTTAATGGAGTGTTTATCTGGACCTCGTCGGGCTTTACCAGTCGGGCAAACTCAGCTATTTCTTGAGCCTGAGCTTTATTCAGATTGATGAACATTATTTGTAGAGCGAATTTTCCATGGAATTCCTTTCTGAAATCAATCAGACTTTGCATGATTTTTTCCAGGGACAGCTTTCTGGCAGGATAGTTTATCTTTTCGAAGAGAAAATGAGAGGTTGCATCCAGTTTAGCAATGACAAAATCGAAAGAGAGAAGATCTTTTTTAACATCTTCTCTATACATGAGAGATGAGTTGGTGAGAATGGCAATTTTTTCTTTTCGGATGTTCTTTATAGCTCTGACTGTTTCACTAAGGTTTGAAGCGATGGTAGGTTCTCCTCGCCCTGAGAAAGTGATGTAGTCGATGTTAATTTCGGGTAGGGATTCTATTTCCTTGATTATCCTGTCCACGGGGACGAAATTTTTTCTTTCTAGGGTGTAGATTACTTTTCTGCCAAGCTGGCAATATATGCAATTATAGGTACAGATTTTTTCCTTCCCTGATAGTAAGTCAACACCGAGGGAACTTCCAAGTCGCCATGAGGCAACAGGACCATAGGTGTATTTCAGGTTTAGAGTTTCTGTTTTACTACTCATTTTCAAGCCTTTCCTGGATTCTTTCCACTATCTGGAAAAATGCTTTTGCTGCTTCTGTTTTTTCTCTTTCAATTATGAAAGGTTTCCCTCTATCTTCATATTTGACTATTTCAGGGTCCATGGGAATTCTACCAAGGAAGGGGATGTTGAGTTCTTCTGCAGCTTTTTGTCCTCCATCCTTTCCAAATAGATAGATTTCGGTACCGCACTTGGGGCATCTGAAACCACTCATGTTTTCTATTATTCCGATAACCGGGGTGTTTAGCTTTTGAGCGAACATTACGCTCTTTCTGGAATCCAGGATTGCAACTTCTTGGGGAGTTGTGACGATGATGGCTCCAGTAAGGTTGGGAAGAAGCTGGCAGACGCTTAGAGGTTCGTCCCCGGTGCCCGGAGGTGCATCTATTATGAGGTAATCGAGATCGCCCCAGTTTACATCTCCGAGAAACTGTTTTATAAGTGCTGTTTTAAGGGGGCCTCTCCATATTATAGGCTGGTCCTGATCTTTTGTCAGAAGAGCTATACTTACCGCTTTCAGGCTCCTGTTTATTCTAACAGGTTCAATGCCGTCTTCACAGGCATATAGCACCGTACCTTCTATGCCCAGCATTTTAGGGACATTTGGTCCATGGATGTCAATATCTAGTATCCCTGTTGATTTCCCTTTTGAGGATAGAGCAAGAGCGAGATTTACAGCTACGGAGGTTTTCCCAACTCCTCCTTTTCCGCTCATGACGAGAAGTTTATTTTTGATTCTGGACATCTTTTCTGATATCCTTTTTAGCTGTTCCTCCTGTTTTTTGGTGGTCGGAAAGACCATTTTTAACCTCCCTTTCTGTGCATGAGAGATTTTTTCACTTTCTCCCATGCTGATTTAATTTCTTGTGAGATCTCTCCATTGACATTGAGAATTGGGGGCGTTCCATTTACGATTGATTCGATAATTTCTCTTGAATAGGGGATTTTTGCTATAACTTCAACATTGTTCTCCTGACAATAAGCTTCAATCAATTTAGTATTTTCATGGTTTATGTCATACTTGTTTATGACCACTTTTGGGGTTATACGGAAGTGATTGGTGAGGTTTAGGACCCGTGAAAGATCGTGAAGGCCTGACATGGAGGGTTCAGTTACCACAATAACCATATCAACCCCCGTTATGGATGCAATGACGGGGCATCCTGTTCCTGGAGGGCCATCTATCAGAATATATTTCAGTTGTTTCTTGCCTGCGCGTTCACGGGCGACCTGCCGGATTTTTGCTACAAGTTTTCCTGAGTTTTCTTCCCCGGGTTTTAGTCTGGCGTGTATAAGGGTTCCGTATTGAGTTTTTGAGATGAACCATTCCCCGCTCTCTTTTTCGGTAGAGGTTATAGCCCCGACCGGGCATATTCTTTCACAGAGTCCACAGTGTTCGCAGGAGAGTTGGTCAATTGTAAACCCAGGTCTGATAGCGTTAAACCTACATACTGATACGCACTTTCCGCATTCTGTGCATAGTTGATTGTTTATGGTGAAAGTTTTGCCGCTTTTGAAGGCTTCTGTGTGGACTATTTCTGGCTTTAGTAGGAGATGGAGGTTGGCTGCATCGACGTCGCAGTCAACGGTTATTTTGTTGTCTACTATTACAGCGAGGGAGGAGATGAAGGATGTTTTTCCTGTACCTCCTTTGCCGCTTATTATTGTGATTTGTTTTGTATCCATAGTTCATCCAGAGGTTTTGTGCTTTTTTGCGATTTCAGTAAGTGTGGCGAACAGGTTAAGATATTGTTCCTTTAGTTCCGGAAACTCGATTACATAGGGAATCCCTTTCGAATAGAGCCGAGCTATGTCTTTGTTATAAGGTATCTTCATAAGCACGGGGATATTTCTTTTCTTGCAGAAGTTTTCAATGTCAGAGTTTCCAATATCTGCTCGATTGATAATAACTCCGTAGGGAATTTTTAATTCCTCGACCACTTCGATTGCAATTTTCATGTCGTGGAATCCAAGAGGGGTTGGTTCTGTCACTATAATACAGAAATCACTTCCTTTTAGGGAAGCGATGAGCGGACAAGAGCTCCCTGGTGGTGAATCTATTATTACGGTTGAGGTATTTTTAATGAATTTTTTAAGAGCAGTGATAACAGCCGGGGTTAGTATTTCCCCGGTATTCAACTTCCCATGATAGAAGGTGATGGAATCTTTTTCTCCCCATTCTATTAATCCTATTTCTTTATCCTTTTCAGCTATAGCTTTTTCGGGGCAGAGGGTATAGCAGGCTCCACATCCGTGACATAGGTGTTCAAACACAAGAACCTGTCCGTGGCTTTTACTCGTTGGGGGAAGTACTGCAATGGCGTTGAATTCACAGACTTTCTGACATATTCCGCAATAGGTACATTTCGAGAAGTCTATTTCTGGCATTGGTACTGTTACGGGTACTTTGCCTTTGAGGGCTGGTTTTATGAAGATATGGGCATTTGGTTCTTCGACATCACAGTCAAAGAACTGAACCTCTCCCAGTGAGAGTGCAAGGTTAACAGCGATGGTAGTTTTACCTGTCCCACCTTTACCACTTGCAACCGATATGGTCATTTTTATCCCGTTTATTTAAGTCGATCTTTAAAAATCAATATTGAGAATCATTCTCAATTAAATTTAAGAAAGA
>QNCQ01000206.1 GCA_003645825.1 Fidelibacterota bacterium | reverse complement strand
TCTGAAGGATCAAAATAATATCTAGATTCACCACCTGCACCTACAAGACATGGACCAGTTCCATCATCAATCTCCCATTCGCCCCAACCAGCATCAGGATTCGTTATCTGAGCATTTTTCACGCGAACAAGCACACCTTCATAAGCCTCAGCCATTGCTCCATCAGTACCAATTTCTCCCGTCGTTACATCAATTGGTGCCAAGAGTGTATCACCATCTCTTGATAGAACGTACCACGGCCTCTTGATTGTAGAATCATCAATAACCTCAAAAGAAGTAACGTTCTTGATTTCTGTCAAGCCATAATATTCTGTCACCTCACCCGTTATTCTCACTATATCGCCGTAATTCGCACCCCTATCTGCGTCATACACCATTATACCTGACCACGGACCAATACTATCCTGGACAAAATAATATCTATTACCAAATGCCCATGATTCTCCAGATACAACACCTTGAATAGTTACAACCTGACCATTAAGTGGAGATGCATCATCACTTGATGGATCTGGAACATACTGAATATCATAAATTTTAGTTATTTCTGTCTGCCCATAGACCGACAGAAACAAAAAAGAAACTAACGCAACAACTAACACTTTTCTCATATCACCCTCCAAGATCTATTTAATAATTAAAAACTTTCCTCTTTGCACTTTTCCCGTTTCCAGATCTTCCACAGTAAAAATATAGAGTCCTGTGGCAAT
The DNA here is from genome assembly GCA_003645825.1 of Fidelibacterota bacterium. Classification (GTDB taxonomy): domain Bacteria; phylum Fidelibacterota; class UBA2242; order UBA2242; family B5-G15; genus B5-G15. The sequence continues at coordinate 3,446 of QNCQ01000206.1, read as the reverse complement.
AGCTTGATCCCATTTCGAAATCATATCCCAAGCATGCTCTCCACCTGAAAACACAACATCACCCCTACTTTTTAAATCACTGAGATTATCAATATCAGATCCACAGTAAGTATCTGCATCATGGTCTATAACATCTACCAGATCTCCAGACAAAGTAAATATTTTTATCTTAGCTTTACGAGGTAAATTGTAAAACCATATCATTCTTTCTCTTTCACCATATCCATCCCATATTGCTCTTCCTTTATACGGATTTGGATAAACACCAACCTTATCCTCAAACTTTTTATCCTGCGGTCTCTTGCCTGATACAACATATGTTAGATTTTCAATTTTATTACTTTCCAAACTTTCCAAACCAGTAGCTGGATCACCCATATCAAAGGATGTTACAGCATATACATTCCTTTCCGGCCAACCGGCTTTAACCCCTCTGTTTACAAATCGATAAAACACAGTATCATTATCAATTATTTTAAAATACAATGTATCTCCATTAACAACCTGGTAATTGTATGTATAAATTGTATCTCCATCAGATATATCTATATTTAATGCCTCTTCTTTTGTTAATCTGATAAAATCAAATCCTGTATCATACCCTATTCCATCAACTTTATCAAACTGAGCAAGTAGAGTCCAGCTATTGCCATCAGTGGCAGTTTTTCTCCTCGAATATATCCTGTAACCTTCAAAATCTCTTTTTTGTGTCAGAGGGTCCTCAGCAAATTCTGGTTCCCTACCCCAGTATATAGTTACGTCGCTACCATCTGCTATAATATGCAGCTTTGGGGATGGGGGTGGTGCAGGAAGTATATATCTATCTATCTTCCCATTTCCATTTACATCTTCAGATGGTTCCAGTATCCCATCACCGTTGATATCTTCTCCATTATATGCTACCTGTGCCCAATCAGAATTGGCATGCAAATACGCTCTCCTCTCCGGGCTATCAGTAAGACTGTTATTCGCCCACATTGCACATACAATGGCAAAAGCTACTCTTATCGAATCTCCGGGTTTTAACACCCAGCTTGACGAATCCACAACCACTTGGTTATTAATTGTATCTCTAACTGGTTCACTACCAAAGGGTCCTGCTGATAGTAAAAATAACCAGCTATTTGGTTCATCAGGATACCCCTCACTAGTGAAACCATCAGCACCAAACTTCTGAGGTACGGATTCCCTCATAAAGTCATATCTCTGGATATCATCCACAGGCAATACATATTCTGGATAGTTCTCATTGGCCGAACTATTCCAAACCCATTGACGATAGTAATTATTCCAGTATCGTCTTGGAACCACATTATTCCCCAAAAATCTTACGCCAATATAGCTATGAGCATATCCATTATCGCCATCAGCATCATACTGATAAGCAATATTTCTCGGATACCCTAGATCTGCATCATCTGGATTAGGATCAAAAATCGTTTGGTCAAAACCGTCAAGATTATCATACCAAGTAAAACCACCTCCGGGTTCATATATACTTGTATAATTCATATTGGCAACCGAAGCATCCATCCATATTCCTACATACATATCCTTAATATCCCAGGGGCCACCAGGAACGAGATGAGACTCATTATATATAGTGTAATCAAGAATTACAAAAGCATCAGCAAAAGAATAATTCCATGCATATGACTCTTGATGAATTCTGATACCCATTGGATTATGGTTAGTAATACTAAGCCCATTAAGAAAATCCATATCAGTATATTCACAAATGAAATCTTGATGTGATATAGCTTTTGGTGAATAATACCTGCTTGTTTGAATCGATGATCTTATTTTGATGGTGTCCGAGGGAAGTGGACTTGTAGTAAATTCAAATCCTTCATCTGCGTAGTCAAATACTCCATCTACAATCGCAGTCGAAACTCGCTTCTCACCATTGACAATACCACCAACCCATAATCCAGCATATGAAAAATGCTCAATTTCCTCCTTTTCTACATCCGCATATTGCTTGTATCGACAGGAAGGTTGATCAGGATTATTCCAACCATTACCCAGCACCCCATAATTCGTTACTGTAAGACCTATTTGACCTACCATTGTGTAGTTATTATAATCATCAATAACTGGTTTTCTTAGCCCTATCAAATTCTGCGGATATACAGAGAAGATAAAAATGTAATACCATGTAGTGATACTAATAAAAAACTTAATACGCTTGACCATCAAATTACTCTAGTAAAATTTTTAAAATGTTTTAGTTTATCAAAAGTAATTGCAAATATAGCGCTTTTCACTATGCCCCTAAGCTCAAAATGCAAAACTGAGAACTATGTAGCTTCACAAAATCAATCTTACCATTTTAAATCTTAAATTATTTATTCATATTTATCAAGAGAAATTTTCCCCAAATTCATCAAGCACAAATTTTATATCCTCTATTTTACCTTTGCGGGACATTCATAAGTGGTCACTCAATTAAGGGAAAAGTCATGATTATGATTATCTATAATAATAAACTACATCTGCCACAATTGGCATATGATCTGAAGCTCCCGAAGGTTCGGTAACAACATAAGAGTAAGATGTACTATAATTTGGATAATCGGGGTAATAAATATAATCTAACTTTGTTCCAAATCCTGTTATTACTAAACCCGCAGGATCATAATCTCTGTAACTATCTCTGCATTTTACAGGATTATCAGTTCCTTTTTTCATATATATTGTAACAGCATCATCTTCAGGCGAATTAAAATCCCCCGTAATAAACACAGGATCCTCCTGATATTCACGGCACGCTATCCTTTCTGTTAGCATTCTGACAGCTTTTATACGATAATCAAATTCTTCCTGTAGATAATTGTGAATATTAAACACGTAAAAGCTACGTTTATTGACTTTGTCTATTAATCTTACGTAGGTGCAAATTCTGTTATACAAACCGCCAAAACGAGATGGAATTTCTGGGGTATCTGATAACCAAAAATTCCCCGAACTGGCTGAGTCAATCGCAAATTTATCAGCTTTCCAAAAAATCCACGAGCCCTCACCAGAATCATCACCATCCCGCCCGGACCCAAACCACGCATAATTGTCTGCAATCTTCGATATCAGATAGTCACGCTGATAATTGACGGCTTCCTGAGTGCCGATTATATCCGGCTGCTCATTATTTATTATTGCTACTACAATATCTTTTCGTTTATCCCATTCTGTTCCATAAGGCTGCTGTATGTTGAAAGACATTATGCGAAGGCGTAAACTATTAAAAGATTCCTCAGGACTGTCTTTAACAACCCCTTTACCGCCGCAGGAAATCACTAAAAATACAAGCAGTATAATTACGTAAACGAATTTCCTTAAACTCATTAATACCCCCTTATTTAAAAATTAACAACAAACATAAATTATAAATCAAAACAGAGCAACAGATTTTTGTCGAAATTACAAATAAGGCACTCCTGCTTCTAAAC
>QNCQ01000205.1 GCA_003645825.1 Fidelibacterota bacterium | reverse complement strand
TCAGGTGGAGTCATCCACCTCCTTAGTTCTGGATTATACTCTTTTAGGGTTTTTGCGGGAATACCCGTTACCCTGGCAATTGCTTCAAGGTCATAACTTTTGTCTAAAATAACCTCATCCCATTGCAGTCTTGGTAGAGGTTTATATTCGAATCCGTATTTTTCCGGGTTTTTTGCGATTATAATCGCAGCCATAAGGTTGGGTATGTAATTCCGGGTCTGACGCGGAAGAGTTTGGAGTTTCCAGAAGTCTCTTGTGCCTTCCCTCCTTATAGCTCTCAATACATTAAGCTCTCCACAGTTGTAAGCTGCGAGTGCCAGGAACCAGTCATTAAATTCTTTATAAAGATCTCTTAGATATTTCGCAGCGGCATGAGTGGATTTGATAAAGTCTCTCCTTTCATCGACCCACCAGTTTCTTTTCAAACCGTACTTTGCCGCTGTACCTGTTACGAATTGCCACGGTCCAACAGCATGGGCGTAAGAATATGCAAATGGGCTGAAGCCACTTTCTATCAATGCCAGATAAAAAATCTCGTCCGGAAGACCGTAGCTTCTTAGTATTGGAACCATAATATCTCTGTATCTACCTGAACGATTTAACCATTTCTGAAAGTTGTCTCTCTCTCGTGTGCAGTAGAAGTTTATTATTTTTTTTATTTTTCTGTTTGTAACTATTGGTAAATGTCCTGGCTCGTCTTCTAATATTATGAGAGTGTCATAGCCGACATCGACTGTATCCAGAAATTCTCTTGTCAGTTCGTCCCTGATCTGTGATACATCAATGCTACCTGAATCGCCGTTTATGTAGTTGATTAAGTCCTGAAAATCGTAGCTGAACCTTTCATAGAACCTGTCAAATTCATCTTTCTGGATCTTTGTTAAAGTATCAAGCTCCCCTATTTCTGTAATCACTTCAAGAACTTTCTCAACACAGTAATTTACTTCCGTAGTATCTCCATGGTAGGATGCAATAAGAGCATCGGCATAGTGAGTTTTCGCCTCAGTTATTAAGAGGTCGAAAAGTTTCACCGAAATCTCAACATCCTCGTTCATGACACCAGGATCAACATTGTTGTTTAAATGAGTGTCATTTTTGCCAAGCCCAAGTAGAACCCCAACCATCAGTATCAGGACAGCCGAAAACCGCATTTTCTTCATAGTCACTCCCTTTTGCAAAAGACTTAAAATATCAGTTAAAGATATTCCCTAAATTCTTATTTGTCAAGAATATTTAGACTCTATTCCTTATTCTCTCTATCAGTTTGGTTGTGCTTTTACCTTCTACTAGAGGAATGGTGACAACTTTTCCCCCTTCAGCTTCTACAACATCAGCTCCTACAATCTCATCTTTCCTATAGTCTCCCCCTTTTACAAGTACGTCCGGGAGAAGCAGGCTTATCAGTCTGCGTGGAGTTTCTTCTTCAAAAGCAGTTATGTAGTCTACGTATCTGATGGAGGAAAGTACCTCAGCCCTGTCTGAAAGTGAATTAATAGGCCTCGCCGGACCTTTTATTTTTCTTACTGAGTCATCACTGTTTAATCCAATAATAAGAACGTCTCCCAGCTTACTTGCTTCTTTTAATAGCCGAATATGACCGACATGTATAATATCAAAGCAACCATTGGTAAAGACTACCTTCTTTCCCTTTCTTCTACATTCTTTTCTTATTTTTACAGCTTCCTCGAGCGATAACAAACACATATCTTTCTTACTCAAATTTCCGAAAGCGGGCATAAAATACAAAGCTCTTTTTTGCAATAACTTTTATGGAATTCGATCCATCCCTGAAGCTCTAGGTTATTCGTAACCTCTCTCCCTGAGAATCCCACTTTTTGGAGAAGCCTTCTGACGTGTCCCGGGATGTTTCCAGTTGGGACAAGCTTTGCAATTTCTGTGGCTTTTTTCTGCATTTTTTCGTTTCCATGATAGGTCCCCCAGGCACTGACAAATGGAAGGATGATGTTAATAGCTATATCAGATATTCTCCTGTTTCCAACGAGGTTTCTTGGTCCCTTTCCACCAAAGCAAGGATGGTTTTTCCATAAACCAGCAGGCTGCTTAAAGATAGAAAATATCCATTTTAGTATTTCGTCCCCAGTTTGCGCTGATGCGAATTTTGAGATTATAATCTGGCTTATTGATGATGGGAAAAATTTGGAAATAATGCGGGAGGCAGCAAGAAGCCTAAAAAGAGGACTGTTATATGGTCTGACGCCGGAGAAATCCCAGCGGTCAAAACCAATTTCCCTGAGATTATAATTTCTTTTTAGTTTGATCCACAGTTTTTTCAGGTACTGATGATATTTCCATGGGCAGTTTGAGTTCGGAATTTTTTCCTCTCCGACGGAAAGAAAGCCAGCTGTCCCAAGGTATAGAGCCTCAAGAATAAGTACAGTTTCCCATTTTTCTGAATATTTGGTGATAATGTGGTAGAGCAATCTGATCGGTAGAAGTTTTGCCAGTAGCCTGAAAGGTTCTCTGTTTTTGCTATAGCCGAGAGAATCGCAAAGTCCTTCGTATAAAACCTGATCTGGAAATTCTGAAAAGAATCTATTCTGAAACAAAAGACTTTTTTTTCTTAGCCTTTTTAACCCCAGCTCCAGAACAAACTTTTTTGTCTTCGTTTTCTCCGTTATAATGGATTTACACCTATTTCCACCTGTCGGTACACTTGTTATAAACTCCTGTGGTAGAACTAAGGTTGGAATGGTTTTACCGCTGGTATTTACAGCCGGGATACCATCATTATTGAGAACGACATGCAGGATTACATTATCATACCTTTTATCATTGTCGTGACCGTGTAAGGTCCAGTCGCTGGAATTCAGGTGGATTTCGACATCACCTGTAAGTATTTTATCTCCAACCATAACGATAGCCTCTACGAAATCCGGCCCTCCTGAGGTATTTCTTGTTCCTGGCGATAGAACAGAAATTTTCCTATTTTCTTCAGAAACCAGGTTCGTTACCCTGTTGGCTCTACTTGCCCATATTTTATACAGCTCCTTTTCTATATGCATTATGAATGGTGTATTTCAGGCGATGATTTTTTGTTTTTTTGTATTAGAGTTTCTACTTTGCTTTTTACATCTTCCACTTCCGTTTCACCTACTATGTTTATTTCTTCAAGGATCCTCAGTTTAACAGTTCCAGGCTTTATTTTGAGCTCTTTTTTGGGGGTTATTTTCCCGGTGCCCAGTAGAGTAATTGCTAGAATAGGCACATGGAATTTTGCAGCTAACACAAAACCTCCTTTTTTGAACGGTAGGAGTTCTCCTGTCTTGCTTCGGGTTCCCTCAGGGAAAACAATAACCGATATATTTTTCAAAAAAAGCCTCCTTGCTCTGCGGTTAATTTTCTCTATGGAATTTCGGGGGTTTTTTCTATCAACTGCAATGTGTCTCCCGAAAAACAATATCCACCCAAGGAGAGGTATCCTAAAAAGCTCTTTTTTTGCAAGGAATCTTATGTTCAGAGGCAGATAGCCGGCGATGACCATAATATCCAATGCACTCTCATGGTTGGAGATAATTACGTAAGGACCACGCGATTTTAACTTTTCCAGACCTTCAACTTTTACTCTAACACCTCCTGCCCAAAGAATAGCTCTTGCCCAGAATCTCATCATGAGTCCATGAAATTTGCCTTTCCTGTCGAAGATATCAACAATAATAACAGGTACTCCGGGTATTATTAGCAGTGTTATAGCTATGAGTAAGACAAAAGCAACTCTTAGCATGTGCGCAGTTTTCAGGGTGTATTCGATTCTTTCAGCATTTTCTCTATTTTAGCAAGTTCTATTGTGTTGACCTTTCCAAGAAGCTCTGAGAGATATAAAACTTTAAAGGCAAACTCGAGTCTTTCGAGATTAAAGTATGTTTGCCAGAGATTATTACCGGTAACCACTATGCCATGATTTGCCATGAGTACAGCTCGAAAGTTTTTTAGCTTTTCGCTGACACTCTCTGCAAGTTCGACAGAGCCAGGATTTTCATAACTGACCAATGGTACTTTCCCGATATATATTGCAATCTCAGGGAGGATGAATTCAGTCATGGAGAATCCAGATACAGCACACGTTGTTGTAAAAGGCGGGTGCGCGTGAATAATACACCTTATGCCGTTATTTTTTCTGTAGGAGAAGAGGTGTAGTCT
>QNCQ01000204.1 GCA_003645825.1 Fidelibacterota bacterium | reverse complement strand
CCCTTAGTTTTGCACTCCTTGCATTAGGGTTACTCTGAATTTCTTCTACCGTTGGTGTTACCGGTTTCTCTGTGAGTATTTTAAACCTAGCTTTGTGGCCACATGTGCAAATTGGAAAATCGGGTGGGCATATACAGTCCGAAGATTCCAGTTTCAGGAAGTTTTTAACTATTCTATCTTCGAGAGAGTGATAGGATATTACAACGAGCCTTCCTCCTTCTTTTAGAAGGGGTAAAGTTTGCTCAAGTGCAGAAGAAAGTTTTTCGAGCTCTTTGTTCACATGAATTCTGATTGCCTGAAAAATCCTGGAAAGGGTTTTAATAATATCTTTCCTGGGCACTGCTTTTTCTATTACTGAAACCAGTTGCCCGGTGGTTTCTATTGGTTGCTTTTCCCGCTCCTGAACAATGTACTTTGCAATTCGAGTAGCGTATCTGTCCTCGCTATATTTCTTTAGCTCGGTCCGAAGCTCGTCGAGTGGGGCATTATTTATAAAACTCCGAGCTCTATACTTTTCCTTTGTATTAAATCTCATGTCAAGGGGCTCGTCTTTTTTATATGTAAATCCTCTTCCTGAATTTTCGAGAAGATATGTTGACAATCCGAGGTCAAAAAGGATACCATCAACTTTCGTATAACCGTTTTGAAAGGCGATTTTTCTCAGCTGATCGAAATTGTCATTGACAAAGATAACATTTTCCCTTTCTTTAAGCCGTTCCCTGCAGATATCTATAGACTTGCTGTCTCCGTCGATTGCGATTACCATTGATTTGCTCGATAGTTTTTCAAGAATGACCTGGAGATGACCTCCTGTCCCTGCTGTACAATCGATGTAGACACCATCCTCATTGGTGATTAGATATTTTAAGACTTCTTCCACCAATACGGGCCTATGCAAATTCATCTCTACAATAAGTTCTCCAGATCCTGAAAATATTCGTCATCAAGTTTAATACCGGATTCCTCGTAGTTGTTGAGAGTTTCCGGATTCCATATTTCGATGGAGTTTAGGACTCCGATGATAATGGCTTCTTTGGCTATGTTTGCGTATTCTAAAAGAGACTGAGGGATGACTATTCGCCCCTGTTTGTCACATTTTAACCTCACAGCTGATCTACAGATATTTCTTACGAAAGCCCTGTATTTTTTGTTTGATTTGGGGAGTTTTAGCATTTTTTCAGCGAAACCATCCCATTCTACTGATGGGTAGGCTACTATACAGGGATCGAATCCTTTTGTTAGAACAAATACAGGTTCTGAATCCCCTGTTTCCCACTTACGAAACCTGGCAGGGATGCTGATTCTTCCCTTTTCATCGATACTGGCCTTATATTCTCCCGCGAAGTAGTTAATCATTCTATTCTTTCTTCTGGTTTCAAAAATTTGGGAAAATTTGGGAATTCATACCACATGACACCACTATTATAAGACATTTTGGGATATATGTCAAGGATTATTTTAGGATGGTGCTATTGCTCGTAAGTTGCTGGCGTCAAAATGAAAACAATGGGAAGGGTTTTTTAAATGTTGGGTTTGCATAGTTTTGCGTTAAGAAGGTAGGTAAAGGAGTTTTCTGAAATGGCGTATGGAAAAAGCTTCGTTTTTTATAGTTTGTCTTTGAATGTCAAAATTTTTATAATATGTGGCGATTTTGTGAACTGGAATCTTACTTTTTAGGAATAATAGAAGGACTTTAATCGTAATGCGTATGATGATAAACAGGGGAATTCTACTGCTCTTCGTGACTATGGCTGTCTGGGCTAAGCTTGGTGCCCAAGTGAGCAAGCCTGATACAATTTATGCAATGAGAATCTCTTCGGATATAAGGATTGATGGAAAATTGAATGAGCCTGAGTGGCAAAAGGTACAGCACATTTCAAACTTCACTCAAAGGGAGTTGAACGAGGGGGAGCCAGCGTCTGAAAAAACAGAAGTTGCTGTCCTTTATAACGATAAGTATCTGTACATTGGGGTATGGTGTTTTGATAGCAAGCCCAATAGGATTGTAGCTCGAGAAATGGAAAGGGATTTCAAACACTGGGCAGAAGATAACTTTGAGATTGTTATCGATACATATAAAGATAACAGAACAGGGTTTCTTTTTATCATTAACCCCAATGGGGCGAAATCTGATGCCCTAGTGGCCAGTAATGGTTCAGAGATAAACAGGGATTGGGATGGAGTATGGGATGTGGCGACTAAGGTGAATGAGGCGGGATGGTTTGCCGAGATCGCGATACCATTTTCTACTTTGCGTTTTGAGAAGAAGTACGAGCAGATCTGGGGGATAAATTTTGAAAGGAACATAAGAAGGAAAAGAGAGCAGGTTCTATGGCAGGGTTGGTCGAGAAATTATGACCTTGAGCAAGTTTCTCATGCGGGGACTTTGGTTGGTTTGTACGGGATAAGCGATTCCAAGATGTTCGAGATAAAACCCTACGCTAACACGGGATTTGAAAGAAACCTTGAGGATTCTGTACGAAGCAGAATTTTTAAAACGGGTTTTGATGTAAACTATCGTATTAATCCAAATGTAAAAATAAATTTTACAATAAACACGGATTTTGCCCAGGTTGAGTCTGATATTAATCGAGTAAATCTTACTCGATTTCCTCTTTATTTCCCGGAAAAAAGAGAATTTTTTCTTGAGGGGGAAAATTATTTTACCTTTCGTATGGGGCGAGATGTTGTTCCCTTTTATTCGAGGCGAATAGGAATATCAAGTGAGGGAGTTGAGATTCCGTTATTGGGTGGAATAAAGACTCTTGCAAAGTTCAATAGAACTTCTCTCGGAATAATGAGCATGCAGACAGCTAAAAAAGATTCCTTTCCTACAGCGAATTATTCGGTAATACGCTGGAGAAATGATGTTATGGAAGAATCAAGTGTTGGGTTCATTGGTATTCATAAAATAGAACCGGGTAGAGTAAATTTGTGCTATGGAACAGATTTAGTTTACGCAACAACAACACTTCTGGGAGATAAAAATTTTAGCTTTGGTGGTGATTTTGTCTGTAGCTATACTTCTGATTATAAGAATAAATTTGGAGGGGCTTACAGATTGCGTCTTGATTATCCTAATGATCTTGTGGAGTTTGACGCTGGATATGAGGGTGTTGATAAATATTTTAATCCGGAGGTCGGGTTTTTGAGAATTCAAAATTACCATAAGTTCTTCAGCGAATTGGTATTTAATCCCCGACCAAAAGGATTTCCTTTAATTCGGAACTTTGTTTTTAAACCTGTAGACGTTAGATATTCTATCGATAGGACTACGGGGAAGCTTATAACGTTCTTTTCGGAATATAGACCTTTTGGGTTTGTGACCAGAAGCGGGGAAGTCTTTGAATTTAACATTAAGAGAATAGGGGATAGGCCAGAAGAGGATTTTGAAATCCATAATGGTATTACGATAAAAGAAGGAGAATATTGGTATACTTTTTATGAGTTACAGCTCAGGACTTACGGAGGAAGGAGACTTTCTGCATTTGCTTACTATGCGTGGGGGGATTTTTACTCAGGTAAAAGGAGGATTTATCGTTATAGCGCTTCCTGGAAGATTTCTAAATATCTGGGTATTTTCGGGAGTCTCCATATAAATCGTATTAGCCTGCCGGAAGGAACTTTTTCTGTAAAAGAATTTCAGGGACGCATAAAGTTTGCTTTCAGTCCGAACCTGTTCGGGTATGTACTGGGACAATGGAATAACGACGATGAGCAATTACTGATGAACTTCAGATTAAACTGGATACCAAAACCGGGTACCGATGTATTTTTTGTCGTTAACCAGGTTATCGATACATCTTCTCAAGAGGGAAGAATTGTTGATACTGTTTATGTTTTGAAATTTGTCTGGCGTATGGAAGTCTGATTCGGTTCTGATGAAGTACTTTAAGTAGAGAACAATTTTGTTGCGAATAGTATCATCAGAGCTATTATCACCACTCGGGAAAATATCTCTCAACCCACCTGAAACTATCTTTATTCCTGAAAATCGCTGTTATTCGTTATCAGCTTAATTGATTGCAGAAAAAAGAGCGGTAAAGGTTTTCCCTTTGCCGGAGTTTGGAAAATGGGAAGATAAACTTTGAAATTTTAGGTGCCTATGGGAGGTAAAATCCTGGCTTTAAAGGCTAGGAAGAAGTGAAGATTTAAAGGAAGGTGATACCGATAAAT
>QNCQ01000203.1 GCA_003645825.1 Fidelibacterota bacterium | reverse complement strand
CCTGTCGTTGTAAAGGATATTTCAAACAGTCAGCTTGATATAGATGCTGGTAAGATTTCGTCTCTTCCTGTTACGGATGTGACAGAAGTAATAGGACTGCAGGCTGGTGTGTCAGGTTTGACCATAAGGGGAGGAAGTTCCAGGCAAACCGCTTTTATCGTTGATGGTTTTATTATGAATGATGAACGTTCGAACGTTCCATATACCTCTCTGAGCCTTAGTACAGTGAAGGAGGTACAGGTACAAACTGGAGGTTTTAATGCAGAATATGGTAATATCAGATCAGGAGTCATTAACATAGTGACGAGAGATCCTGGCAGGGAGAATTATACAGGGAGCTTTTTCTGCCAGTATCGTCCACCTGGCCCGAAGCATTTTGGACCCTCCGTATATGATCCGTATACGTTTTTTACCAGGCCATATCTCGATCCCGAGGTTTGCTGGTTTGGTGTTCAGAGTAGCGATTGGGATGAATGGGAAAGAAAACAGTATCCGAATTTTGAGGGATGGGTATCTATTAGTGAGGCGACGTTGCGGGATGACGATCCGTCCAATGACTTGACACCTACAGCAGCCAAGCGGATCTTTGAGTGGCAACATAGAAGGCAAGGGGACATAAAGAAGCCTGACTATGTGGTTGATGGAAGTTTTGGAGGACCGGTTCCCGGGATAGGGGAAAAATTTGGAGGATTACGGTTTTTTGCTTCTTACAGAGATTTAAGAGAGATGTTTATTTTTCCGCTTTCGCGAGATTGCTACAGAGAGTTTGTAGGTCGATTGAAGCTTGTTTCTGATATAACCCCCAAGATGAAACTCACATTGAATGGAATGTATGGAGAGATTCATTCTGTTTCTCCATATAACTGGACTACAACCCCTACCGGGCGTGTGCTAAGGAGTGATTATGAGATTGCTGATCTGGTTTCTAGCAGTAGTGGAAACAGCATCATATATATGCCAGGCTGGTTTAGTCCGACAGCGATTTATCGAACTGTGTTTGGGTTTAAGTTGAATCGTGTGGTGAGTTCGAGAACTTTTTATGAAGTAGTCTTTCAGGTTAATACAAATAGGTATAAAACCTATCAGATGACTTTAAGAGATACAACCAAAAAACATGAGATATTTCCCGGGTACTTTGTCGATGAAGCTCCGTATGGATATTGGGGGTATGGTGTTACGGGGATTGATGGTATGAGAATTGGTGGTTGGATGAATCTCGGACGTGATAGGAGTGTGATATCGACAACTCAATTTAAGTTTGACATTACCAGCCAGCTGAATCCAACGAATCAGTTCAAATCGGGGTTTCATATGGTTTACAATGATTATAGTATCAGGTCTTACACTGAAAATCCGTCCATGACTACCTGGAATAGGGAGCAAATTTACAGGGTATATCCTTATAGAATAGGGGTATACGTTCAGGATAAAATGGAGTTTGAAGGATTTATAGCAAATGTCGGTTTGAGGCTTGATTACTCTGATCCGAATGTAAAGTGGTACAAACTTGAAACATATGATAAATATTATAGGGAGGGCTTTGGTAAATTACTTGAAGAAGAAGTGGGAAGATATAGACCTAAGCCCCAGATGTGTTTAAGCCCAAGGTTAGGGGTTTCGCATCCTATTACGGAGAATTCCAAATTATATTTCAATTATGGTCATTTTAGAATGGAACCTTCTTCCACATACAGGTTTAGATTGCAGAGAGAATATAATGGGCTTGTTACCTCTATTGGTAACCCTGAACTGAAGCTTGAACGTACGATTGCTTACGAACTGGGGTATTCACATAATTTATTCAACCAGGTGCTCTTGAATGTAGCTGCTTACTACAAGGATATAACCTATCAGATAGGGTGGGTAAATTATAGAAATATAAATAACTCTGTACAGTATGCTAAGCCTGAAAATAATAACTATGAGGATATAAGAGGATTTGAGATTACTCTTGATAAGAAGGTTGGAAGGTGGGTTACAGGGTTTGTTAACTATACTTATATGGTTAGAACGTATGGATATTTTGGCTATCAGTGGTACTATGAAGACCCAAACCTGCAGAGAGAATATCTTAGAATGAATCCTACTCTTCAGCGTCCCAGTCCACAGAAGTATATCAGGGCTAATATTGATTTTCATACACCTCTGAAGTTTGGTCCCCAACTGGCGGGTTTGTATCCTGTAGGTGGAATAAATATCAATTTGCTTGCTCGCTGGACATCTGGTGCTTACACAACGTATAATCCTGAAAACATTCCTGGCGTTATGAATAATGTAAGATGGAAAGATACCTATTACGTTGATTTGCGGTTTACCAAGACTTTCAAGGTAAAAAGATATCAGATTCAGTTTTTTGTTGATGTAAAAAATCTGTTCAACTTTAAGTTCTTGAGCTATGCGGGATTTTCTGATTACTATGACTATCTTGATTATATGAATTCACTGCATTTTTCCTGGGAGGAGGGAATTGAGAAAGGAAGTGATAGAGTGGGAGAATATAGGGACTATGATGTTGGTTATGTCCCGATGCGGTCTGTGGAGGATATTAACACGGTTCCGGATCCCAGTTCGAGAGTACTTTACTATGAGCAAGAAACAGGTAGGTACTTGCAATATGTTGATGGCCAGTGGGTGGAGAGGTCGAAAAGTTGGGTGAAGAAAAATATACTTGATACAAAAGCTTATATTGATATGCCTAATTTACGTTATTTTGCTTTTCTCCATCCGAGAGATATAAAGTTTGGGATAAAAATTTCATTCTAGTGAGGGGATATGGAGATGAAGAGGAAAGATATAGCTGTTTTCCTCATGTTGCTTGGTTTGGTTGTGGTTTTGGAAGCTCAGGTAGGAGAGTCTGAGAAAAGATACGTTCGTATAGGAGAACTTCAAAGCCACTTCACTGCGTATGGTTCTGAAAGAGCCTGGAATAACCAGTATTATGAGGGTTTGATATGGCCTGCTGACTATCCCTATCAGGATAATGCAGTTATTAAAAGAGCGTGGATTGCAGTGAGGGATTTTACAGATGCCACAGGGTATCACTGGGATTATTATGGTATTTATTTTGCCAAGGGTTATGTCCAGCAATCTTTGTTCCCAATGGAGCTAAAGCAGACCGCTAAATTTGAGATGCCGATAGTATATGTAGATGGTAATAACATTACCCTGCCATATCTGGGTGATGTAGACGAGATAAATCCTGAGCAAGTACCTGATAGAATAATTACAAATGTAGTCAATACCTCCATTGGTCTTACAATGACTCGGAGGATCCTGGCTTTTAGTCAGCAGTATCATGATGATTATTTTATTAAAGAGTTTATTTTCAAGAACACCGGGAACGTGGATTATGACGATGAGATAGAGCTAATTGATTCCCTAAGGGGGGTTAGAATCGGGTGGGGAGTTAGATATAGTGTTTGCCGAGAAGGAGCATTTAAGTCTGATAATCAACAATCGTGGGGAAAACATTCATGGGTTTCTATACGTGGAGAAAACTACGCTGACCATTATGGTGAACAGTTAACTGAGAGCGATGGCATTGTCGAATGGATAAGGTGTGGCTTTGAGTGGATGGGACAGTCTGAAAAGCTGTCTTACGATAATATTGGTGCTCCTGATATCAGGGGAGATGGACGACTCTGCGCTCCACAGTTTGCAGGTATTGCTATTTTGCATGTTGATAAAGGGCCTCATGATAAGAGTGATGACCCACGTCAGCCCTGTGTGCTGGGATGGCATGCAGGAGATAGTTATCCGAGCGTAGGGGACCTTACTCCTACAGATGAGCCAAATATGATGAGGCTTTATGAGTTTCTAAGTGGGGTCCCGTATCCAAATGAAAAGATGGGGAAAAACCGATCCAGGATGGATGAAGAGTTTCTTACTTCGATTACAGACAGGTTTGATCCTTATACAGCCCATAACGATGGTGGTGGAACAAATGTCTGGATAACATATGGGCCTTTTGATCTTGCTCCTGGAGATAGTATTGTGATAGTTGAAGCAGAAGGTATAAATGGTTTAAGCAGGAAAATGTGTCAGATAATTGGGAGAAGATGGAAGCAAGCTTATGATGATCCAAATGATAAAGGTCCGTTTCCATTACCTCCTGACAGTTCTGAGACAACAGACGATAAAGATTACTTTAAAAATTCGTGGGTTTACACAGGAAGGGATTCTCT
>QNCQ01000202.1 GCA_003645825.1 Fidelibacterota bacterium | reverse complement strand
GCGAAAATGGTAATCCAGATATGGTAACTTCTGTCAGGACAAAAAGAAAAAAGCTTAATCCTGAAATAGTATTCCACCGAGATGGCAAGGAAGATGGGGTTTCGAAAGTTCAGGGCAAGATGATGAATACCCGGATAGAGAAGGTTTCCTCGGATTTAGTTCAGGAGTCTGTAGAGTCGGTAAAGGGAGAATCTGAGGCTGAGGTATATCCTTCGAGCAGGGAAAATTTTTCCTCTCTTCATAGTGGAGAGGTGAAAGGTATTTATCGGGATAACAGAATGAAAGGGCAGGTGTCGTCTGGCGTGGAGAATAGGGGAGTAGAGCATCAGAAAGTGACGGTGGAGACTGGAAATATAAGGGCAGAGTCCAGGAATTTTTCAGGAGCTATAAAATCAGAGAGTTTGAGGGGCTTTTTGGTGGAAAGAATCCTTGAAATTGAGAGTTACTATAGAAACGATGGGAAGTTATCTGGCGCGAGACTGAGAGTGGATGCCGGACAATATGGTGATATGGTTTTTGTGTGTCATAGAAAAGAAGAGAAAGAGTATGTCAGGATTGTGGTGGAGACCGAGGCAATAAGGGAGCAAATCAGACGAGTGGTTTCGGAAGTGCATAGTTCCCTTACTCAAAAAGGAATTAATATAGATAATATCGAGGTTGAAACATTTGATCAGAGAAAGAGCATGGATGAAGGTCAGTCAGGTACTCCACGTCGTTCAGTATCGAGCTCGGGGCGGGTTGAATCTAAGAATTCCGGTGTTGAAACCGGGCTTGAGGAAGAGACGGAAAACTTCAGGGATATGGGGTATAATACAATAGAAATCCTCGCATAAAGGGGGAGGTGTGTTATGAGTGAAGTAAATCCAATTTCGGATTTGAATTATCAAAATGTTACAGATGTGAGCGAGAGTTTTGGCTTTAGCAAAGATGATTTTTTGGAACTTCTGGTAAAGGAACTTCAATACCAGGATCCACTGTCTCCGATGAGTAATCAAGAGTTTACATCTCATCTTGCTCAGCTCTCGTCGCTTGAGAAGCTTGGCAGTATTGACTCCAATCTAGAGCAGGGTGTTCAGTTGGATATGTTGCTTACGCAGGCGTTAAGTAATACCCTTGCTTCAACCCTGATAGGTAAGAAAGTGAAAGCAGCGGGAAATAGCTTCGTTTTGAACAGTGGGAAACCTGAGACCGTGTATTTTTCCTTGGACAGTGCGGCAAAAAAGATTATAGTGAAGATATACGATTCGAGCGGTAAACTGGTTAAAGAGTATACGATGGAAAATTTGTCCAAAGGAGAGCATAGTGTGACCTGGGATGGTAAGGATGAAAATGGAAATTCTCTCCCTGATGGAGAATACACTTTTCGGGTAGATGCCTTCGACGTTGATGGGAATGGTGTTAACGTTACTACTTATCTGACAGGTTTTGTTACGGGTATCAAGTATGAGGAAGGGAAAGCCTATCTGGTAGTTGGGGATGAAAAGATTGCTTTCTCAAATGTCATGGAGATTATGTCTGTTGAAAGTGTGAGCAATTTGAAGGAGGAAGAATGAAAGTTTATGAGCTCAGCTTGAACAGGAAGTTGCAAGAAGTTACCGGGCTCAAAGATCATAAGAGGCATGTGGATACGTCCCGGTTGTCAGCTGATAAAAGAGTTGCGTTTACGGATGTACTCCAGGAAAAGATTAAGACTGAATCAGGGTTGAAGTTTTCCGCGCATGCATTGAGAAGGCTGGAAGAAAGGAATGTTGATTTGGGACCTGCTCAGGTGGAGAGGCTAAGAGAAGGGGTTTTGAAGGCTGAGGAAAAGGGCGCGAAAAGTTCGCTTATACTGATGGATAACCAGGCTTTTATTGTGAGTGTGAAAAACAAGGTTGTGGTGACAGTGCTCAATGAAGAGAGGACAAAAGGAAGTGTTTTTACGAACATTGATAGTGTTGCAATTGTGTAAGGTTGGTAAAATCAAAGGGCCGGACCCGGTAAGGGGGGCCCTCTATCCACCGAATGACTGAGGTGGATAAAAAAGGAAAGGAGGGCGCTATGTTTTCGTTTTACATTCCGACAGCAGCTTTGAATGAGCAGAAGAAAACGCTTGAGTTGCTGGGAGAAAACATTGCTAATCTGAATACGCCGGGTTATAAGACCCGGAGAATAACATTTGTTGAGACTCTTGGTACAGTTGCTGGAGTTTCCCAGTTGATGTTCAAGCAAGGAGCTGTAACCTACACCGGTAATGTTACCGATCTGGCCATTAAGGGTGATAGTTTCTTTATCGTGAAGAAGGGGGAAGAGAAATTCTATACAAGAGCCGGAGCTTTTTCAGTTGATTCGAGCGGGAAGCTGGTAAACGTTGATGGTTATGTAGTACAGGGCTGGATGGAAGATATCCGGGGTGGTTCAGAAGCCGAAGCAACATCCACAATTACTGATATCATAATCGATCCAGATTTGATTATGCCTGCTAAGGCGACTGAGAATGTCTGGTTGGCGGGTAATTTAAATGCTGGGCTTGAGTCCACCCGGGAAGTGTGGGCGACTGGAAGTGCTTTCACTAAGAAGGCTACTCTTGTAAGCAGTGGAATTACATTTCCACTCAATGTAACTGCCGGAGTAAATGATCAGTTTAAGGTAACTTTCAACCCCCAGTTTGGAGAAACGATCACAGAGGAACTGACTCTTACTGCCGGGACTTATAATGATATAGATTCTCTGGTGACAGAGATCAACAACCAGATAAACGCTTCAGATTTGAAGGGTAAAGTTGAAGCGGTAAATGCTGGTGGCAGTTTAAAATTCCGTGCTATTGATGGGTATAGCGGCACAACTTTAACTTTGAGCTCGGGGACTAATGATGTACTGAGTGATTTGGGTTTTGTTGATGGTGTGTCGAGTACATCAGGGGATCTGGCGGACGAATCTACAGAGTTAAATGACTTATTGCAAGTAACTACCTCGTTGGTTACGGGTGATAGTTTTAACATTGTTGGAAAGAATAGGGGTGGAGAGTCGGTTTCGGGTGCTTTCACCTATACCGATGGTGCTACTCTTGGAGATCTTGTGGACACAATAAATAACATTTATTCGGGTTACTCAACTGCGAAGCTTGAAAATGGGAAGGTAGTTCTGGAAGATGACGAGGTCGGTGATAGCTCAACAACCATCAGTCTATCGGCGTCTGATGGGAATACGGGTCTGATGTCTGTGCCGAGTTTTGTGAATACTGAATCAGGTTATACTGCAAGGGTTTCGACTTCGATGGTGGTATATGATAGTCTTGGTGAGAGCCATAATCTTACGATTAATTTTACAAAAACCGAGAACACTGGGGAGTGGAACTGGGAGATAGTTGCTTCTTCGGGTGAGACGATTGTTAAAGGTGGAAGCGGAAAAGTTCTGTTCGATTCCAACGGTAGCCTGATAAGTTTCATTTACGATGGAGGTGTGGATGCTCTTACATTAAGTTTATCTAACGGGGCTGAGGACTTAGTAATCCGATTGCATGCTGATGAACAGGAAGGAATAACAGCCGGGATTACACAGTTCAATGCGGTTTCCACATTGCACACAAAGCATCAGGATGGTAAGGAGTCAGGTACGTTGAACGATTTTAAGATACGATCTGATGGAGCAATAATTGGGTATTTCACGAATGGAGAGGAAGCCAAGCTTGCCCAGATAGCTCTTGCGGAGTTTGCCAATCCTTCCGGTTTGAAAAGAGTTGGTGGGAGTAACTTCATCTCAACAGGGGAAAGTGGAGTGCCTAATATTGGTAAAGCTGAATCATTGGGAAGTACTATAGAGTCTGGGAGTCTTGAGTTATCAACTGTTGACCTTGCAGATCAGTTTACCAAGATGATTGAAGCTCAGAGGGCATATCAGGCGGCAGCGAGAGTGATTTCTACGCTTGAACAAATAGCTGATGAAACGACAAGATTGAAGAGGTAATTGAAAGGAGGCCTTAAGTTTTTCTGTCTCTTACCTGGCGTGGTGAAAGGGTTAAACCGCGCCAGGTAGTAATTTTTTGTAGAAAATAGAGGGAGAAAAAAGTAAGATGGATTTAGCGACAATCTTAGGAATTATTTCGGGACTTGGGCTGGTTTTCTATACTATTGCAAGTGGTGGGAACCTTGATATTTTTATTCATATTCCTTCTATGATGATAGTATTCGGTGGAACTCTGGCTGCG
>QNCQ01000201.1 GCA_003645825.1 Fidelibacterota bacterium | reverse complement strand
CAGCCATGACCTTAAACAAACCACTTGGAGGGGTCGAACCATCTATATCAGTATCTTTATCAATGAACATCTTAAGCTCGTTAACTCCATCAGTAATCATCACACTGGCATTATTACCTTCCGTTGGCCAATCACTCGGATTGACAAGCTGCACACTATCAATCTGTACCAACATACCCTCTAGGGCCTCACCATTATTTAGAATATCAGCAATACTTATCTTCGCTGGAGTTACGCTATTCCCAGTACTCAGTACAACAACATCAGAAACACTCTTAGGTACAATTTCAACCAGACCTTTGTATTGATCAATTTCACCAATTACCTTGATCTCATCCCCAACATTCAAATCAAGTGCAAAGTTCCCAAAAAGACATATACCACCTGTCTCATCCTGGAAGAAATATTTTGCTTTACCCGGGACGAAATTAATACTGGTAACCACACCCTGAAGTGCTACAACTTCTCCTTTCTTATCTGGAATGAAATCATTATCCTCGTCCACCTTTGCCTCAGCAATGGATATTGGTTGCGGGCTTAAATCCAGCATAAGAATCGTACCATACTGCCCCACTGTCCACAGCTTAAAGTTCCTATACCTTACTCTCTGTAATGTCACATCAACAGGGCAGTCTATCTTTACCCACGTCTGACCAGCATCGCCAGATTTGTAAATCTTGCCTTTTTCCCCTACTACAAAAACGAGGGTATCATTCACAAATTCAACATCATAAAAATCATCACCATCAGGATCTGTAAAAACCTCATAGAGAGTATCGCCAGCTTCCGAAACTGTGGTTCTATAAATGTGTCCCTTAGAAGCAACTACTATCCCAACATCTCCTCTAAACTCAACCGCCCTCATGGACATACTACCATAATCATCTACCATTTCAAAATAAATAGAGTCACCTTCAACTTTTGACAGCCATATCTGACCACTCGATTCAGATGCTATTATTTTCGTCCCTGTGATTGGCCATAGGTCATACACGGTTTTCGAACCATAGGCATCGCCTTTCCAGGTCGTACCACCATCCGGTGACATAAAGATATAACCGCTTGAACCTCCTGCAAATAACGTATCCGAATTCCAGTAATGTAATGCATTGTAATGCTTATTGGTCAATTCTTTCATCGGGTTGGGAACAGGTTCCCATGTGTTACCACCATCATTTGTTTTTAACATTGTTCCATAACCACCGGCAATCATCCCTGTATTCTCATCGACAAATTCACACTCATATAGATTTTCCGCAGTGCCCGTTTTAAAGTTCAAGGGGTATTCCCAGGTCATACCACCATCATTACTGATGGTCATCTCGCCACCACCCCATCCTGTAATAACTATCTTTTCATCGGTAGGTAGTGCAAGGCCCCAAAAGCTTACAGCAGGCCACTCATTAAGAGGAGTAAAGGAGTCACCACCATCCACAGTTTTAAACCACTGTCCATACCCCTGAAAAACATATCCAGTATTTGCATCAACAAAATCAAGAATATATACAGACTGCCCAGAACCTGTTCTCAGAGTGTCCCATGTTGTACCACCATCGGTTGATCTGATTATGTGCCCACCTGTACCACCTACTATAATTGTCTGATCATCTACCATATCCACTCGCCTAAATTGCTCATAACCATATGTAAAATCCGTCACCATCTGATACGTCTTCCCACCATCAGTTGATAAAAGACCACAGTAATGATAACCCGCTATAAAAAATGTCGAATCCCCGGCAGCTGCTACGTCGTACAACCTGGAACTTATTGTTCCCACAGGAAAGTAGGGAGCAACACTAACAAAGTTCCATGTCGTTCCACCATCGTGAGTGTAAAAGGTATATCCACCATTTGCGTCAGAGATCACCACCCCAACATTCTCGTCACAAAAAGCAATCCCACCATCCAGATCCTGCCCCTCAAAGCCATAATCTGATTTAATGTAACTATTTCCCCCATCAGTGGTCTTAAGAAGTGTAGCATTCTTACCGGCAAAATACACAACATTTTCATTTACTACAGCAAGATGGCATAAATCCTCTTTGTAATTAGCTGTATCCCCAACTTGAGCCCATGTTGCACCACCATCTGTAGTCTTGAAAATAATCCCATCGGACCCACACGCATATCCAACATTTTCATTAGCAAATTCAACATCTTTCCAGTACAATCCACTACCATCTGACTCTCTAATAACAGTCCATGTAGCTCCACCATCAGTTGTCTTCAACACCTTGCCATCATCAATCACCAAAAAACCTGTTGTTGCATTTACGAAACATCCAGCATCAGGCAACTCAATATCCTTTCCCGTCTTTACAACTTGCCATTCTTGGGCCATTACAAACCCAAAGACAAATACCAAACTCAAAAAACAAAGCACAAACTTTTTCATCTTACCCTCCTTTTTCATTTTGACAAAGTAAATTTTACTTTAAAAGACTTTATATTATCATCTAAACCTACAGGAGAAGTCTGCAAAACGCCAACACTCACCCCACTATAACCATAAATAGTCAATCTTTCAATACCTAATTCGAATCCATAACTTTCCATTTCATTACAATCCCAGTAAAAGTATGGCTCAAAGTGTGAAATTTCACCCTCACACTTCAATCGACATAATTGATTCAATTTATAACCGGTAGAAAATAGAAATCGTTCTTCTTGCAATTTATCTGCAAATTCAAACCCGGAATTATATTCTCTATAATCAACATTTTTTTCTCCATATCCCAGCCTTAAAACGAAGAACAGCTTATTCGATGGAGTAACTTTTATGCCCGCCCCCAGAAAATTATACTTTTCATCATTTTCCAAAATCACAACGTGATACTCTGAGGATTCTGCCCAATCCTCGAAGGAAGAAAACCTATAGTAAATTTCAAAATCACTCCAGCTCAACACCCGTTTTCTAATCAAAGCCTCCAGAACATCCCCACTCCTTGCCCAATATCCACGCTCTAACGGCTTAGAGGGACTTCCAACTTCAATATCCGTATACCTACTACCCCGCGTGAAAGAAATACTAATGCTATTTCCTGCTTTGCCTTTAATCTTGCAGTGACTGCCAAACTCATACCCCTCAGAATAGTAATTCTTCCTGACTGTTGTACGGGGACTCTCAATCCTTAAAACATTGAACCCATAAAAAGTGCTAACATTTGCATCCTGATACTCTTTAACTGCTTCGTACTTCCTTTGATTACTCAGGTACCGACCATACGCGGATATAAACAACCTCTTAAGCTTTAATCCAGCACCAAAGGAGACATCAAAATTTCTCGCTATTGTCTCACACTTTGTAAAAACATCCTTCAACCCTCTCTCAACTCCATAATTAACCAAAAACCCTGCATAAACATGTGTTGCAGGCATGAAGACATCAAGAAAAGTAAGAACAGGACCATCATAGACGAAATTTCCAACTGTGGTATCGATTATCGAAAAATAATTATCATAAAAAGCTTTTTCCAAAGACCTGTACTGTCTCAAAAGATCTGACCTATAATAAGAAACCGAAGTGGCAATCAAATGTCTTTCACTTAAACACTTCAAATTATCATACACAAGAGCATAATTCCTGGTCTCACGCGGATCATAAGTCCGTCTAAAATCATTCAGAAATCTACCAGCACTAACACCAAAAAAGTATTTGCTCTTGCCAAACCAATCTGCATAAAGCACTGGATTATTTTCATAACCAAACAATCTCTCATAGCTCTGTATGAATGGAATTGGTTGCTCAAACCTGAGCTTACTGTCATATCCCAGGACAACAGAAAAGAAAAAAAGTGGCAAAAAGATAAGACTTACTCTCCTCATATAAACACCCTAATGTTGATATCCCGGGGTTGGGTGAGGAATTATTTCAAAATCGATAGTTGAATTGTTTGTATCAAAACCCGCTTTTATCCTCTCAAGAGACGTTCCACTATACCTTTTCTGTCCCACCCCGGCAAAGCCCATATCAAGAAACTTCTCTATTTCTTTTATGTGCGTTGAAATTGAAGCGTACTCAACACAATCTATTACCGTTTCAGGATCAATCCCATCTATATACTCAGTATCAGAACCATCTGCTATCAAAACAACATCACACGTAAGAGCTATCATGAAATCAAGCGTATGCCCCACTTCTATATTATCAATATTTGGAACATCAGGATTGTCAGGATCACCAAAATCAAGGCTATTCTTAAATTCCCAATCTGCGCCTGTTAAATCCACGCTT
>QNCQ01000200.1 GCA_003645825.1 Fidelibacterota bacterium | reverse complement strand
CCTTTCTGCTTCCTTAACGCGAAGAGAATATCCGGTCGGATTATGGGGGAAATTCAGTACCAAAACCTTTCTATCGCCTTCTCTTGAAAGCTCTTCATCAAGACCAATCACATTAAACGCCTCCTCATGAAAAAACTTAAATTTCTCAATTCGAACGTCAAATCCATTCTCAAAAATCAGATTGTAATTCCCCCAGTAAGGTTCGGGAATAATCACAGATTCATCAGCAAAAAGACACCCTGCCACAAAAAGGGCATGTGTCAACCCTCCCGTAACAACGGGAAGACTTATATCCACATTCAAACCCGGGTTCTTCTTGTAAATAAACTCTCTCCGTTTTTCTCTCAGCTCCCTCCTCCCAAAGCTCGATGCGTAAGTAAAAGCATCTTTCTTCTCTATTTCAACTTTTCTTGAAATAGATTCCAGCACTAAAGGTTCACCATTCTCATCAAGAGCAATCCCTGCAGTTGCGTTTATCTTGCATCCCTTAGCTTCTTCAGCCTGAGCAATTATCCCCCCTCGTGGGAAAAAAAGAGATCTCCCCCTCAGCGATAAAAGCTCGTAAACGGTGGGATTTTCTTTTCTGATTAAACCATTTAATTCATCCGCTTTCCTTGAAACCATACAGTTGCCCTCCAAACTAAAGACCATGTCTCTTATAAAAAATCTCCTCCAGCCTGTCCAACGTCTTAAGGCCGGAACCAGTGAGAATAAGAAGCGTTTTCTCGCTACTTTTTATGGCCCTAATTTCCACAAATTTTTCCATTCCCTTTATCACAACTGCTGACGTAGGCTCTACTAAAAACCCTTGCCTGAGAAGGACCTTTAAACTCTCCTCAATCTCCCGATCACTTACCGTTACAATACTCCCTCCGGTTTCCCTAACAGCTCCTATAATCTGCTTCCAGAAGACGGGTTTCGCTCCACAAATCCCCTCTGCTATGGTTTCTCCCCTTTGTACATATTCAGGATTTACCCCGCCATTCGTCACAAAAGCCTCATACAAGGGGCAACACATTTCTGATTGGACTCCAAAAAGCCTCGGTATTTTACAAACAATACCATCTCTTAGCAATTGTTTAAACCCAAGATACAGGCTGTAGTAGAGCCCCCCAAAGCCAAGTGGTAAAACTATATTATCCGGAACGTTCCAATTAAGTTGTTCTACAATCTCGAAAGATAGCGTCTTCAATCCCTCAATAAAGAAAGGATGCCAGTTGTGAGAAGCATAATATTTTGTCTGAGCAGCTTTTACTGCTGCTTTTGAGGTGTCTTCGCGCGAACCCTTTACTTTCACAAGTTTTGCCCCATACAGACTGATCTGTATTAGCTTCCCGCCTGATGTATATTCGGGACAGAAAATCTCACACTCAATGCCGGCTCTTGCACCGTAGGCAGAAACAGAAACACCAGCGTTACCTGAAGAGTCTTCTACAATATTCTTTACTCCGATCTCTCTAAGAAAACTAAAAAGTACCGACGCTCCCCTATCCTTAAACGAGCCTGTTGGGGACACATATTCAAGTTTAACCCAGATATTGTACCCTTTATATGACAGAGGTAATATCGGAGTAAAACCTTCACCCAGAGTCACTATACTTCCATCTTTTTCCACAGGGATAGCCTTCCTGTACCGCCAGATTGAGCGAACTTCCTTATCCACTTCAGATTTCAAAAAAACACAATCATGCACAAGCTCAAAAGGAGCGCCACACTCACAGCGTAAATGGTTGATATTCACAGGATATTCTAATCCGCAGTTAACACACCGAAAAAACCTTATCATTTAATCTCCGCTCTATCCATTACTACATTCAGATATTCCTATTCCCTTCACACATTTGCTCTAAAACTTTGCCATCAAGAGTAATGTAAAATTTCATCAAATTCGCTGTCAAGCAGGAATGCACCGGCAGAACACCAACCACATCCCCTACTGAAATCCCAGCAAACGTATTTTCATCAACCCTTATTACCCCATGTTCCTGAAACACTGAAACTACAGGACATAATTGTTCAGGCAATATCCATCCAGAATCTGCAAGATATTTAGCCATCCTCAAAGACGATACGGTAATTTTATCAACTCCCTGCGCTCGAAACCATCTTCCTACTTCAATTGATTGATGTGTCTTAAAATGAGGTCTGAAGATAACATTGCTTCTCTTTGCCTTCTGAACCATGAAATTTATGTTCTCCTGACATTTCTTCTCATCAAGAAGGAGAGTAGGTTCTATTATTCGCACACCTCTACCCTTTCATGATAAATTTAATCAATAACAGTACCCAAAGCTCTTACCAAACTGACACCGTCCTATTTTTTATCATCCTGAACCTTCCCTTCCCATCCTCCACACGCTTTAAAAACATTTAACTTTACACATCATACACGCTATGAGCAACAAATTTTTATTCACAAGATACACTAACCAACCCAATGGTACGATAATTTAAAGTTCTCCTCCCCTATCTTCCCCACCACTTCAAAGATTGTTTTCAAAACCATCTCTGAAAATTTTAAATTAGAGTGATTTAAAACCGGGGAGGCGCCTATGCAAGAAGCTGAAGCTATAATCATAATGGGCTCAAAGAAGGATCTGGACTGGTCAAGGAAAATATCTTCAGAGCTTGAAAAATTTGGAATAAAATCAGCTTGTAGAATTGCATCTGCACACAAAACCCCACTAAAATGCTTAGACATCATCAAAGAATACGAAGAAAAAAATGTTGTCTTTATCACTGTAGCAGGAAGAAGCAATGCTCTAAGCGGCTTCGTCGATGCTCAAACGTCTAAACCCGTAATAGCCTGTCCTCCATATAGCGACAAATTCTCAGGAGCAGATATATTCTCAACTATAAGAATGCCCTCAGGAGTAGCTCCCATGCTTGTAACAGAACCTGAGAATGCTGCACTTGCTGTAGCGAAAATATTAGCCTTGAGCAATAATGAAATAAAGCAGAAAGTCATTGAATTTCAAGAAAATATGAAATCTAAAATAACAAAAGATGATGAGGAAATAAATGGGTAGTGTAAAAGACCTGCAAATTTTAAAGAAGCCTACAGAAACAGAACCAGGAGTTGGCAGATTCATCTTCTCTGATAGATATTCGGTTTTCGACTGGGGCGAAATGCCTGACCATATTCCTGATAAAGGAAAAGCTATCGCCATTCTCGGAGCCTACTTTTTCGAAAAACTGGGAAAAGCAGAGATAAAAACCCACTACAGGGGTCTGATTGACAAAAACAATACCGTCACAAAACTTAGCGAACTAAAAGAAACTTCCAATATCATGGAAATAAAACTGCTACGGGTAATAGAACCTGAATACAATAATGGAAAATATGATTACTCAAGGTACAAAAAAGAAAAAGGTAATTTCCTAATCCCCCTTGAAATCATTTATAGAAATTATCTCCCGCAGGGTAGCAGCGTCTTTAAAAGACTCAAAGAAGGGAAAATTACACCCCAAGACCTCGGCCTTAGCGAATATCCTGAACCAGGCCAAAAACTCGCAGAAACCATCCTTGATGTATCCACTAAACTGGAAGCTACTGACAGATACATAACCTGGGATGAAGCAAAAGAAATAGCTGGTCTTTCAAAAAAAGAGCTGAGAAGCATCAAAGAGCTAACCAGAGCTATAGGCTCGTTAATAACAACAGAATTTGAGAAGATAGGATTTATAAACGAAGACGGAAAAATAGAAGTAGGGTTTAATGAAAAGAGAGAACTCATAGTGGTCGACGTCCTGGGAACGCTTGACGAATGCAGATTTACCTACCGTGGCCTGCCGATGAGTAAAGAAATCGCAAGAATATATTACAGGAAAACGCCCTGGTACGAAGCGGTAAACGAGGCAAAGTTAAAATATGGTCCCGAATGGAAGAAACATTGTGCTGTTACGCCTGAACCACTGCCTGAAGAGCTAAAAGATGCTATAGCTGATATCTACAGATATTGCACAAATACAATAACCGGCAAAGAATGGTTCACGCTAAAAAAAGATATCGACAGAACTCTTGCTACAATAGAAAAATACTGCAAATAACAGATGCACGGCTGATTTGTACAGTTCAGCTCAGATTATTGTAAAACGTCTCCTCAAAGTGTATACCATGTCCATGAATCAGATATATGTGTCAACTTTTTATGTTGAAATTATTGAATTTAGGATTTAATTTTTCGTGCTTTTTTACAGGGCCTCTAGCTCAACGGTAGAGCGCCGGACTCATAATCCGTCGGTTGCAGGTTCGAAT
>QNCQ01000199.1 GCA_003645825.1 Fidelibacterota bacterium | reverse complement strand
GGGAAAAGATTCTTTATTCGGATATGGGAGCGGAACATCTTTTGCGACCCCTCTCATTGCTGGAAGCTGTGCCCTGATACTTCAAGCTCATCCAGACTGGGGGCCGGCTGATGTTCTTAATGCGCTGAGACTGGCGGGAAATAGGGCTTTATCACCTGATAACAAATATGGTTGGGGCATCCCGGATATTGCTGATATTGTTTTAAGGATGCCTGAGTTACGGATGGAAATCTCTGCTGGAAAAGTTGTGTCTGTGCCGAATCCAACCAATGGTTTTGCTAAGCTGGTTTTTGGAGTGAAAGGATGTTGGTTTAGTCCTGAAGGAGTTGTTTTTAAAATTTTTGATCTTCGAGGGAGAGAAGTCTGGCGGAAAAAGGTTGATTTTTACCCAGTTTGTGGAAAATTTGAGCTGGGGTGGAAATGTGTTGATAAGAGGGGTAGGTCAGTTCCCTCTGGAGTCTATCTGGTCGGGGTGTATAAGGGCAAAGAGTGCCTTGCCACAGGGAAAATTTTAATTTTTCGGTGACAACGAAATATAAAGCATGGAGTCTAAACATTTGCTTAGTTAAACGGAGATGAATGAGCTTAGAGGATAAGAGTCTTATTTTAAGAGCACAGGCAGGAGATAAACGGGCTTTTGCAGAGCTAATGAGAAGGTATGGTGAAAGGGTTATGAACCAGGCGCTAAGGTTTACAAGAAATATAAAAGACGCAGAAGATTTATACCAGGAAACTTTTCTGAAGGTATATAGAAACCTGGGAGGTTTTCGCTTTGAAAGTGAGTTTTATACCTGGGTGTACCGTATAATGGCCAATATAGCTTTTAGTCAGTACCGGCGGAAGAAGAGATTCTCTTATCTGGAGAGTGAGGAAGATTCCACACCCTGGGACAGGGTAACGGCTCAAAATGGTTGCCCTGAAAACCCTATTAAGGAAGAAGAGGGCAGGCGCCTTAAGGATGCGATATATGCAGCCCTCTCCAAGTTGTCTGCTCAACAAAGGATCGTTTTCATTATGAAGCATTATGAGGGAAAAAAGATAAGAGAAATTGCAGAGCTTCTTGAATGCAGTGAAGGAACGGTAAAAAGATATCTTTTTAGGGCTGTTAAAAAACTTCAAAGTCTCTTAAAACCTTATTATGAAGAGAGTTTGGTATGAAGTGTAAAAAATTTAAACGGGGAGATTTATTACTTTACTATTATGGGGAATTGAATGGTGTGAGGAGATTAAGGGTTGAAGAGCACGTAAAAGAGTGTGCCTACTGTAGAGAATTTCTGAAACAACAAAATGCTTTTGGAAAACTACTGGATAAAGATGAGGTGCCTCAGGTTTCTCCTTTGATTCTGGAAAGGCTTAATGAGCAGGTCATTGATAGACTTACGGAGGAAGAGAGAGATGTTCCTGAGCTAAAGAAGGGGTTTCTTGCGAAGGTAATAGGAATTTTGTATTATCCTATGTCAAAGCCGGTTTATGCATTTTCATCTCTGTTGGTAATGTTTGTTGTTGGGCTCATTATTGGAAAGATATGGATGGGCAGTGCGATTCTTAATGATCCGGGACTTCTTGCAAGCTTGATAGAGAGTCGCTCGGAAATGTCAAGAGAAGAGAGGGATTATTTGAAGAAACTGGTGGCTGGTTACTTCCTGGGGTCCAAGGAGTTAGAAGTCAAGGGCGTGAAAGAAGTAAAAGCGGGAGACTCGGGCAATGGCTGGATACAGGTGGATTTTAAGATAAACAAGGAGATGAACCTGACGGGAGGGTTGGACGATCCGGTTATTTTAAATGTGCTCAGATATTCGGCTCTTTATGATAGGGATCCTGAAAAGAGGGTCAGAGCGGTGCGGATGCTTTATCTTTCTAAGAGATTTGCGGAGAATAAAGAGGTTTTCCTTGCGGTTTTGTTGAATGATAAGGACCCGGGGCCGAGGGTTCAGGCTTTAGAAGCCGTGACTGAGTTTGTGGGCGATGAGGAAGTCAAAGAGGCTCTTAAAAAGGTGCTGCTTAATGATCCTGATGAGAAGATAAGGATGCAAGCGCTTGACGTCTTGGGTAAGACGGGAGACAGGAGTTTGATTCCGATTTTTGCCCTGGTGGCATACAGGGACAGCAGCGAAACTTTACAGATGAGAGCGAAAGAAATTCTTGCTAAACTATATGATAGAGAAAAGGAGAAGTCATGATGACAGGTAAAAAAAGTTTTCTCTTTCTTTATTTCATTCCTTTGGTTTTGCTTTTTGGGATGAGCCAGGATTTCGAATGCGAAAATGGCCTGGCGAAGGTAGTTTATGTCGATTCTATTGACGTTTCCTTTCGTCCCAGGGTAGAACTTGATGACATTCACGGTGATCTTATGGTGTTAGGTGGTGCAGATAAGATCGTGCTGGAGCAACATTGTTATCTGAAGGTTTCGTCTTTGAAAAAAAAGAAAGGCCTGCATAAGGTTTTCGAAGAAAACAAAGCGGCAATGTTCCAGAAGGGACATCAGATAGTCATTCGGGGGAATAACAGGAACCCGGATCTGGAGATAGAGTATGTTCTTCGTGTCCCAACGGAGTCTGATATAAAAGGAGAGCTTTCCGGTGCCGATGTTGAATGTGAGTATGTTTCTGGAAAGGTGGAGCTTAAGACAGGGGGTGGAGATATAGAGGTTGGAGATATAAAGGGGCAGGTCATCCTCAAGACATCCGGAGGAGATATCGAAGTGAAAGATGTAGAGGGACCCGTGACAGCCAGTACAAGTGGAGGGGATGTTACAATTTCCCGTGTTGATGGGAATATCGATGTTAGTACATCTGGAGGAGATATATGGCTTCGCGAAGTAAAGGGAACTTGTGATTTGCACACTTCTGGAGGGAGTATAGAGATTATGGGTTGTAGAGGAAAAAAAGTTTTCGGGAAAACATCTGGAGGAGATATTATCGTGAGAGATTTGTTAGCGGATATATACCTGAGGACCTCTGGTGGAGATATTGAGGTGGAAGGTATCGCTGGTGACGCAACGTTGAAGACATCTGGCGGAGATATAAAGATAGACTCTATTGATGGTTACGGGGATATTTCTACATCCGGGGGGAATATTTTTGTAGAGTACTCTGGAGGGGACATAGTTCTCAATACCTCTGGAGGGGATGTGGAAGTAAAAAAGGTGATAGGAGAAATAGATGCTACTACGTCAGGGGGTGATGTGTGGGTTAAGAAATACAGCAGGGAAGATGGAAGCCTTGGCACTGTGGAGCTGGAGTCGAGCGGAGGGAATATCACTCTGTACCTCCCTAAAGGTTGTAAAGCTACGGTAAGGGCCGAGATAGTGATGAGAAAGAGATCCCGGGGGAAGTACAGTGTACACTCGGACTTTCCCCTTTCTATGAAAGAAGAAGAAGCTGGGAGGAAAATTGTTTTGAGAGCTACTGGTGATATAAATGGTGGGGGAGATATAGTAGAATTAAAGACAGGTGAGGGAGACATCTTTATAAAGAAGTTTTAAGAGATAGAGGCATGTGATGAAGTGGATAGCTTGTTGGCGGCTCGTTTTAGTTTTCCTTGTTTTGGTAGTTTTCGTTTCTGCAAGGGAAAATAAACTGGAGAAAGATATCCCGTATAAGGGAGAAAAGCTTGTTGACGTTAGTATGGATATTGGGTTGGGACGGGTAAATGTCTTTCCTATGGAGGATAGTAAGTATATCCTGAGGGCGGTTGTGAGTTACTCAAGTGACGAGTATAAGCCTTTGATAGAGTATTTTCAGCTCGGGTCTAAGGGACGTCTGAAATTGAAATCGAGGAAGCAAGAGGGGAAAAAGTTTTTTGGCTTCAGGGATAGCGGTGTTGGAAAAAATCTAAGGAATGAGTGGGTTTTGAATTTCTCGACACTGGTTCCCTATGATTTTGAGATAAACCTTGGTCTTGGTTCCGGGGATCTCGATTTTACGAATATGAAACTCAGAGATTTTGAAATGTCTGTTGGCTTGAGTGACGTAAAGGTTCGTTTTGGTGAGAAGAACGAGGAAGAGCTGAGGAATTTTGAGGTATCGACGGGTCTGGGTAATGTTACTGTCTATGGCTTATTAAATTCCAATGCGGAAGAGTTTAAGGTGGACTGTGGAATGGGGTCAGCAGTGATATACCTACGGGGTGAAGTACAGAAAGATGTTACTGGTTATTTGACAGTGGGGCTTGGGAGCATGTCAGTTAAGATATCGAGGAAATTTGGTGTGGAGTTGAGAACAGAGAAGTCATTCCTCTCTTCCCTTGGGCTGGACGATTTTTACGAATACG
>QNCQ01000198.1 GCA_003645825.1 Fidelibacterota bacterium | reverse complement strand
GTTGCATATTCAACCTTTGCATGATTGAGCTCTATCTCTCCACCGTCCTCAACCACTATTCCATACCAGGAGCCGGGTGAGGGATTGGAGCTGGATGAAGTGAGTGTTATGGGCTCTGTTGAGGTACCCTGAACTACAAGACGACCATTTACAGTCATTTTTTTTCCGGAGGCAAATTCAACCTTTACCCCGGAACCTATAGTTAAAGTTACATCCATATCGATGGTGATATCGTCGTAGATAAAGACGTCTTTCTCCCATGTAGTGTTCTCACTGATTTCACCTGCCCAAGCGTTTGTGTACACCTCCAGACTAACAGTTTTGTCATTATTATCCCACACTATATTCTGAAATGCATAGTGGGATTCCGAACCATCGCGGAAGTCGTTGTTTGGAACGGTACCCCCATTCAAATCTTGTCCCTGAACAATGGGGAAAGGGTCCTTGGAGTATGATCTATTCTCCCACTCGGGATCCCAGTATCTATCGCTTATCTCATCATCAGCTGGTATCAAGTGAATCCATGTTAGGCTCAACCCTCCATATGAGAAGCCCTCCCTGATTTCCGTTTGGATCATCAGGTTCCCCCGGATAGTTTGGATCGTTGGGTGTGTAATAGTCGAAACCAT
Source organism: Fidelibacterota bacterium (assembly GCA_003645825.1). GTDB lineage: Bacteria > Fidelibacterota > UBA2242 > UBA2242 > B5-G15 > B5-G15. Next base: position 3,649 of record QNCQ01000198.1, on the reverse strand, counting down.
CTCTTAGTCGATTTTCCAGTATAAAAAACTTGTCTGAGTTGTTTGTATCTCTATTGACAACATAATAATGAGGACTTAAATAATTATAAAATATATTAAGGTTCTTGATGTTCTCCGAAATATAGTGAATATTTTCATCATTAACCCATCCTTTAGATATTTTAAAGAAAGGATTAATACCTGATGGACAGGCTCCATTTTTCTCGGGACCGCACATACCACCCACTTCCATCAAGGCGTAATAATCGACCTCACTGGTATCTTCACCGGTAGTATTTGCCGGGTGAGGTAAACCAAGACAATGCCCAAATTCGTGACAATGCCCGCCAATGTAGGTAAATCCCCATCCACTATTTAACCTTTGATGTCGTTCTCCAATGATATAATAACGATCATTAAGATAGCGTGCATGCGGTGATAAACCTCCCCCATAGAATGTTTCGCCCGCATAAATGATGGCTATCTTATCGTACTCATCATACGGAGGATTGTCCAATCCCAGTTCATTTACTATTGTACTAATGGCGCTTCCCAGACCGTTGTAATACGTCTTTGTTCCGCTTAGCTCATGCCATGGGTCTGAACTACCGGGAGGATATATTACCCCGCTGTTTTCAGTGAAAGTTATAACACCATTGGTCTGCTCCTCCCAGTACTCGCGGAAACTACCGTAAATACGATCCCCTTCAGGATGGATGTCGTTACCTAAGGAAGTATCGTACCACACATGATTTGTTGAAAACATCATGTTATTGAAATCATCAACACTGTATCCATTTGGGATGCTCAGAGTCTCTGTAACGTTTAATATCAGAAAACTCAACAAGTACAATACCCATATTAATTGGATTTGAGGACGTAGTAATTTTTCCAAAACCATTACTATGCATTGAGAGCCTTTGCCTAAATTTCTTAAACATCTCCGCTAGTGCTTTCTTTCTGGCTTCATTCCTAGCTTTCCTCCTTGCCTCTATTTCAGCGAGAGCTTTCCCTTTCCTTTTTAATTTGTATGACTCCTTCAAAGGTGGATCAATGCCAACCCTGTGATTTGACGCTTTGAAATCTCCATTCTCATCAAGAATCGCATAATAATAGTAGTAGTCATCTCCTCTGATAATTTGATAGCCATCTTTCGTCTCGAAATTGCAGCTAACCTCATCCCACACAAGCCTGGCTATAAATGTAACCCCGTTAGGTTGCTTCCATTCGATATACCCGCTGTCATAATAGCCCGCTATTGAGGCAGATACAAATATTAAAGAAATCATTAATGAGAGTAAAAAATTTGCTCTCATAGTTTCCCCCTCCCTTTTTATCTCAATAATGTAATTTTAAATGATTTTTTATACTCGGCTACCTTTAAAACTGCAATGTAAATTCCACTCGGGACTTTCTCTCCACTTTTATTTCTCCCATTCCATCGAACCTTGTAATAACCAGGAACATGCTCTTTGTTAACCAATTTTGCAACCTCTTTACCTTCAATATTGTATATACTAAGTTCTACCTTTTCCTTCCTATAAAGTTCGTATGATATTACTGTAGCTTCATTAAAAGGATTTGGACAAATTCCATATAATTGAAAATACCTTATATGGTTGGATTCCTTATTTTCAACTATTCCAACATCATCCCCACCTATTTTACCATCACTTGTTATCCTTTTTACCGTTATATAACCAATGGTTATTTCCATAGCTACAATTATAGAACCATCATCGTTAATTATGGCATCGCCAACATTATTCATCCGCTGCTTTGTAATAAGCAGGGGTTGGTTTTCCCAGCAAGGCCTTCCGTATCTATCAAATTTACTAGCTTTTATTCCATGGCTAACCCATAGTACAATATTTGAACCGTCTTTATCGGATAGCAAAGACTGAACAACTCCTACAGTATCCACCAAAATGCCCTCGTTACCATATATCATCTCTCCATCAGGACTAATGCGAAATAAACGATTATCAGGTGTGACTATAGAAATTGAGGAGTCTGCGTTGGTTACACTTAAAATCCTATATGGAAACTTTCCCGAGTAAATAGTGTCGAGAAATACTCTTTGATTCCAGATTGGAGTTCCAGAGGAATCTACCCTCAGACAATATAGATAGCTTTCAGGATAATTTGGGTAGTAAAAGCCGACACAATATACACCCTCCTGAAGATCATAATTAAGATTGTGCACCCCAGAATCGGAGAACTTAATACCGCTCCCCCATCTTTTCCTACCATACCTATCAACTCTCTGAAGTTTTTCGTAATATACGTAGGCTCCACCGTCCCCATCCGTACAGAGCTTCGGGTATGGACATATAATCAAACTATCTGTCAGCTGTACCCCTCCACTGTCCCACAGACTCTTTCCATCGGATTTATATTTCTGGATAAATACATGACCATAGGGTAAATATCGATCTGTATAGCGATAATCCTGCCATGCTACAATCAGTCCTCCTTCGCCATCATATATACAACTCCCGGTTGGATCATGGTAACAACGAATGGTTGTATCGACAGGAGTAGCTATTAGAATACCACCTTTACCCCATAGAAACGTACCGCTGCTATCTATGTGATGCAATCGTAAATGTCTATTCTGAATATTTGGATAATCCCAGAAAATTATATCCTGAAACAACACATAAACACCACCTTTGCCATCTGTAACAATTTTATGATCCATGAGAGTTTCCGAATCATGCAATCCTTGTATATGAATTGGTTCTGGAAAGCATTTGTACCCGTATTTATCTACTCTCTGCATGTAAATACCACCGGGTTCCCCAAACCACTGCCAGCAAACTATAACCCCACCATCACCATCACTAACTGCCTGTGGATATCTACCCCCTCCTATTATCAATTCCTCCTCAACTGAGCTCGGCCATTGGGGCTCGACAGAAAACAATGGTACCAGGACAATAATTAAGACTCTAAAGATAAACAAAGAACCTTTCGGCAAACTAACAAAATCATTTATCCTGTGATAACTCTTCATTGCCAGCTTTACACCATTACCGCTATTTAATTTACCCCCCCATAATTTTTTGTCAAGTCCTGAGGTAGGAATTTTTTATGCAGGCCATCCCGGTTTCCAGAGTAACCTGTGTTATAACTTTACTCTTGAGAATCTCTTGCTTGTGTAGTAGATAAAGGTTACCGTGTAACCCTGATGAACGTTTTAACATCGGAATCTCTTACCCACTCCATCTAAAGGTTAGCTGTCGCTTGTTTTTTCCATCGGAATCCATAATCCAGAGATGACCGTTTTCATCACTAAACTCTGCGTAATTGTACCGGGTATAGACAATATATTTCCCATCAGGAGACCAGGCAGGAGAAGTACCTCCCTCTTGTGTCAATTGCTTTAAGTTACCACCATCTGCATCCATCACCCATATCTGACAGTTTGATTCAAACGCAATCTTCTTCCCATCGGGTGAGTATACAGGCCGTTTGTTTTCCGTTGCATAAATATCATCCTGATTCAAAAAAGTCAGTTTCTCAACTTTGGAGGTGTCCTCTACGCTTACCCGGTAGATTTCACAGTGAAAACCTACAAATATAAGATACTTACCATCGGGGGACCAGTCTGCCACCCGACCTGGAGCTAACATCCTTTTATTGTTCCCATCCGAGTCCATTATCC
>QNCQ01000197.1 GCA_003645825.1 Fidelibacterota bacterium | reverse complement strand
GGCGGAAGGATCGGTCCCCGCAGGAATGGTATAAGGCTCCCCATCTGTACCAGCTACGGTAGCAGCAATAGCAAAATAAACCGAGTCGGAAATCCTGACTCCAGCTAAGTTATTTCCACCTCCCTTTGTGACAGTGTTGCCCGCTTCTATTCGCTCGAAAAATGCATGATAAACTGTATCACCCGTATTGTCAATAATATCTATGAGAACAGAGTCTATGGCAACTTCAAGCTGATTTGTAATAGTCGTGGTTAAATTCCCTGAACCTATGGTAATATAGTCCACCCTTTTGAAATATGGGATGCCATACTTATCAAAAACCTTAAAACCTTTGCGAACATCAAATAGAGTCATCCTGGGTAGAGAGTCAAGTACTATGTCAGTAAGAGCCGGCAAAGGAAGGCCAAGTGCCTCCGAAAGCTTAAATTCCTCTGTATAAAACATGTTCAGATTGAAAGCCGATTCATCAAGCTCCTCAAAAGACTGAGAAAAAGAGAATGACATCCTGGAAGGTACAATGAAGATCTCTTTTGTCAGGGTAGTGGTATCAATATCACCCTCAAATTTGAAGTATATGTAATCATTGGTTGTATCGGAAAGAATGTTTCCCGAAGTATCGACAAGCTCTGAAAATCCATAATCCACATTCGCAAGGGGAATATTAAGAGTTTCGTAGAATTTGGGGGTTTCAGGAGAAGGAAGAGGTTCGTAAGTACAGAACGAAAAAAGCATAAGAAAAAGAACAGAAATTACAATATACAGCTTTCTCATCGCTTATTCGCTTAATCTAATACCCAGGTTAAAGCTCAAGTCAATTCCCTTCAGTTTGTGAATAAGGATCCCTCTGTGAAAATTCACACCCCAGTCAAAAGCTAAAATTCCTTTTCTTATTCCTGAACCCAGGCCAAAGCAAATTCCCCGAATTCCCCCGATGGAAAAACCTGTTCTAAGAGGGAACCCCCACCCTCTATCATACTCAAACCCCATTGCGAACTGCCATCCCTTTCTGAAAATGAATCCTGTGTCAAATGTAGCAATAAAGTCTGTCGACAGACCCAGATATCCCCATTTTCTGAACACTCCCATCCGTAAAGCCAGTGGTATTCTTTCTTGCGGTTTGCTCTGGTCTACAAAAAGGGTTCCTTTCCCCGTAATGAAATCTTCTAGAGTGCTGTCAGACTCAAGCAACTTCTCAATACTCACATCCTTTAGTATGAAGGTATATTCATAACCCGTGTTATCAAACTGAAGAGTCGATATCCTATTAGTTTTATTAAAATTTCTTTCTATAATCCGGGCGGCCCTTCCCCCAAATAGCCTGGAGAGTACCTGTTCTGAGTTATACCGAATTACCCCACCTACATTTATAAGGGAAACCCCAATATCCCAACCATAAAGATCATGGCAAAGCAACCCCAGATCCACCGCAAAACCTTCCCCGCCAGTGTACTGCATAAGACGGAACTTTCCTTCCCCCCTCAGAGCGAAATTCAGTGTATCAACCATAATATATCCTGTAGATTCCCAGGGATCCACCCTGAATCCAGACAAAGCCTGGATGTAAGAAATAGTCACACCAATGCAAAGCTTCCCAAAAGGTACACCGACAGAGAATCCATGTTTGAAAGCTATTATCTCATCTGCCTGAACATTGTATCTATATTCCTCCCCAGGTTTCATTTCTCCAAAAACAACCTCAAAAATTGACTTCGATAAATTGTATTCTCGTAGATAGAATAGGTCAGAACTGAGAGCCTTGTTTCCAAAGGAAACCCGCAACACAGGTATCCCAAGGTTTGAATAAACATTCCACCCCTCGTCGGGAACCATCTCTACTATATCCCCCTGGGTATCGTCTCCATATTTTCCTACATTCCTTCCTGCAAAACGCGAGTAGGACTCCAGCGAAAAGGCATTGTTAGAGAAAAAATAGTTTACTCCCCCTAAAATCATAATATCCCAGTTACTGGAACCCGACAAAGCCAAGTTTGCAGGATTGAAACCTATACAGTCTACCCCCCTGGCACTCGCTGTAAGAGCATAACACAGGGAAACAGCCCTACTATTCTCCATCGAGAAGGGAAACACTACTGTCAAAGCCACCAACATAATAAATGCTACAGCCGTAATACCTTTCTTCATTCCACAACCTTATCAGGGTTTAGAAAAATCCTGAGATAACTATCAATCCTTATACTCTGAGAAGCATTCAGTCTAACACCGGCAGAATCCGTCGGGAAAAACACAAAACATGGCAGTATGTAATGCGGGCAATCTATAAGCAGTCTCCTTGTCAACGTGCTATCTATAAAATACTCGGAGTACGATACTGTAGAATCAAGATAAACAACAGCTATAGTATCAACAAAAGCAGAATCATTTAGAAAAGAAGAATCTGCTACAAACAGAGAATCCCACCTGCTTATATCGACACTCGAGTGAAGCATTACAATCTGTCCCATCAGAGGGGTTTCATTGCTCAGTGAGAGCTCCAGTTTCGCACCTTTCTGTTTTTCCAGGGCTTCCTTTCTGGCGGTGGAATCTCTGACTTCGAAGGTAGTTACCTTTCCACCAACGACTGAAAGAGTATCCGAAATGGTAAAACAAAAAGGAACATCAATCACAAGTTTCAATCCAATCGGTAACCTGGACAGCAATACTCCCCTGTAAAAAACGTTTTCTTTACTATACGTGTCCACAACAATCCCAAGACTGTCAGGCAACAGCCCCACAATACTATCCACATCAATATCAAGGGTATCGCCTATCTCGTAATACCTCTCGTTTACTTTTAACCACCCTTCCTCTACACTGAAACCGCTCACTTCAAACCTGGATACTCCCCCGGTATTTCCTGATACTACCATATAAGCGCTTACATCGTTGAACCTAACCACTCCCATTGGATCAGGACTGTTATCAAGAAAAGGGACTAAAAATGTGTCTCGAACAGCTACAGTCCCAACAAATCTCTCGAAATCGAGAGGCTCTGGGATTATCTCAGCATCTATCTGTATATCGTAGGCCTCAGCTGGTATATCCATCACACTAAAAGCTATGTTTAGCTTAATGCTCTCAAGGTACCCCTGGCTCCGAAAGATAAAAACCGAATCACCCTCAAGGCTAACCACAAAGGAGTCAACCATACTCCCTTCTTCAATCACATGACGATGAAGTATAGTATCTCCCGAAGTACCCACAACATTACAGCCAACTACATCTATCAGAATACTATCACCTACTGGAATGCCGAAATTGACTCTGAACTTAATGCTATTATAACCATCCAGGCCATCTGAGAGAACCCCGCTTTTCACCCTGCATTTTCCCTGAGACACGGGCAGAAAATAACTCTTTACCAGCCTGGTTGTATCACCATAACGCTGTATTCTCATTTCCCCTATCTTGAACGAATCCCGAATCGGGGAAAGGTAAACGACCCAGAAAGAATCAGGAAAATCACTGACTGCTATCGAATCTTCCCATAAAAAATTCATAAAGCCAGAGCTATCAGCTACAAAGTTATTTTTCCCAAATAGCTCTCCAACAGTATAAGCTTTTTTGTAAAACGGGAAAAGTACTCTAATTTCCCAGCTAGAAGGTAGAGAAGGCTCCGGCGGTAACCTGAACTCGCAAGCAACAGCCAGAAACACTACAAAACACAGAATCTTTATATCCAGGGATCTTTTCACAAAAGTATACTTTTCTATGTCCCTTCCTGATAATTGGTCTTATATTTTATTTGCTCCTCACTAAGCTCATCAATTGAAATTCCCATAGTTTGAAGTTTCAACTGAGCTATCTCCTGATCTTGTTCCTCGGGTATTTTATGAACTTTTTTCTCAAGTTTATCCCCATTCTTTGCCAGATAAACCATACTTAAAAACTGGTTTGCAAAAGACATATCCATCACTTCGGAGGGATGGCCCTCTGCCCCAACCAAGTTGATCAGCCGTCCTTCTCCGAGAAGGAATATCTTTCTGCCATCCTTCAGCGTGTATTGTACGCAGTTGGGTCTTACCTCTTTCCTGGACTGAGCAATTTCCTCAAGATCAACAAGATTTAGTTCACAGTCATAATGTCCCGTATTACATACTATAGCACCATCTTTCATTTTCTCAAAGTGTCTCTTTACTATAACATCTTTCATGCCCGTAGCAGTAACAAAGACATCTCCTATCTCCGCCGCTTCATCCATTTTCATCACAGTAAAACCATCCAGCACGGCTTTCAAAGCTGCGGTAGGTTTTACTTCAGTGATGATCACATTTGCACCCAGCCCACGGG
>QNCQ01000196.1 GCA_003645825.1 Fidelibacterota bacterium | reverse complement strand
GATGTAGTGTAGCATCTAAGGATGGGTATTTAATTGACGCCAATGGTGATATAAAAAAATGCTGGGAATTAATTGGTAAAGATAAATATATAATCGGCAATGTAGTGAATGGCAAAATTAATGAAAAGATTGAGGAATTATGGAGCAAAATAAATCTAAATGAGAGATGTTTTAAATGTAAATACCTACCGATATGTAATGGAGGATGTCCCTATAAGAGAATTGAAAACAAATCATTTTGTGTTCACTGGAAAGAAAACTTGAATAAACTTTTAGTAAGAATGTATGAGTTGAATGAGTGATTTAAAAAAGTTTACAAAGTATTTTAGAACACTAATATGGGATAATAAAGAAAAAGTTAGATTTTCTATCTATTTGATAGCTACACTATTATCAGTTGGTCTATCAAGCGTTACATCTATATATATAAAGAAGCTTGTTGACGAGGGTATTTTTGGGAAAAATCTCGAAAACTTATGTATATACAGTTTAATAACATTGGCACTTTGGATATTTGCAATAATTTTTAGTTTAGGTGCTTCCTATTTACTCAGAATGCTACGAAACAGTGTTGAATACAGCTTAAAAATAAGTCTGCTTGAGAAATTCTTATCTAATAAGCACATCAGCGAGAAACCTTCCGGGTATTATTTGTCGAGAATATACAATGAACCAGAGATCCTAATTGATGGCTTAATCAATACTTCTTCTGGATTAATTTTATCATTAATATGGGTGATCCTGGGATTTACGATAGGTTTCTACATTGCACCGAAGTTATGCCTTTTTATTATTCCTTTTATTATCATAAACATTATCATTAATTATAAAATTGGTGATAAATATAAGATTTTATTTAAACAAAGAAGTGAAGAAAATGCAAAAGTGGAGGGTTTTTTAAACTCTTTGATACAAGCCAGAAAAATGGTTATTGTATTCGGCTTTTTGAAACATACTTTAAATAAGTTTGGTGAGAAGTTAACAGAATTCATTAAAACTGCTACCAAAGCTTCTTTATTCTCAATTTACACAAATAGTTTACAATCTTTTTTACAAATGGTAATGCAAATATCATTACTATTTTTAGCAGGTTTTGAAATAATTAAAGGAAGATTTACCATTGGAGCATATATTGGTTTTAACTCTATTTTGTGGCAATTGCTATCAGCTATCGACAGCGGTTATGATAAGATAGTCGCAATTCGAAAAGTATCAGGGGTAATTGAAAGAATTGACGAGTTGTTATATCCCGAGGAAAAATATAAATTATATGAAACCGGTGAACAAAAAATAAAAGTTTTCGAAGTTGAACACAGTTCAATTGCTAAGGGTAATAAAAAGTTAAATCTAAATTTCGCCACTGGTAAAAAAATTTTGATAACCGGGGAAAATGGTTCAGGTAAAACAACGCTTTTGAATTTTATTGCTGGACTAAAAATTCCAGATAAAGGTAAGATTTTTATGCCCAAGAATAAAAGAATAGTTTATTCTTTCATGGAACCAATATTTTTCGAGGGTACAGTATTGGAAAACATTGGATATTTTGATATGGATAAGGAAACTAGAAAAAAATGTGATGAGTTAATGAAGAAGTTGGATATTGAGAAATATAGGGATACTTTGGCCACCAGCCTATCCTCCGGTGAGAAAAGAAAAGTGGATCTTCTAAGAGCATTAGTACATGATGCTGATATTTATATCTTTGATGAACCTTTTGCCAATCTTGATCTGGATGGCAAAAAAGCAGTAAAAGATTTAATTGAAAAGTATACAAAGGGGAAAACGGTCATAATTGCAGTACCATCGGAGGACGAACTTTTAAGACAGATGGGGTTTGATTCAAAAATAAATTTGAATGGAGGGAAAAATGAAAATAATTAATGATGGAAACAAAGATACTACCAAAACTAAGGGAGAGTGTGAGGGGAAATTTTGCCAGGACTATGTATACCCAGAAAACGATTCGTTAAAAGTCATTCAGTGCAAAAAATTTTGTTTTATTGGATACAGTGCTTCAGATACGACAAAGACTGGAGGACCTAAATAGTTATTTTTTCACTTTTTTATTCTGACAATTTTACTATCATTCCAGTTTTCTGGGCTCTGACGAATGCTTTCATAACAGCCTGATATAATAGGAATGTGTAAATAATTGAGAGCCCGAATCCCTTTAGGAGCAGAAATTTAAAACTTGGCGGGAATTGGTATGAGACCCTAAAGTATTCTAAAAAGTATGTTAATGGTAGTATTTCTGCGATGATTCTGACTGCCCCAGGGAGATATTTTATTGGATAGTAAATACCGCATACAAGCATCATTAAAACTGATAGCATCCAGGCTATGACATCTATTCTCTGTCCAAACAGATAAATAAAGAGAATTACCGTCATCCCTACAATTAATGCATTAAGAAATACACCAGAAAGAGTGATCAATGCTACTTTAAAATCCGGGATATGAAATCTAAACAATAAATATGATATAGCAAAAAGTAGCAGGAATGTAATAAATCCCCTTAGAATCCCTGATATCCATGATCCGATAATTACATCATAGTTCTTAACCGGAGCGATGAACGTTTGCTTTACACTTTTTGACCATACATCATATAATATTCCATAGGCTACCTCAAGCTGCGAAACCTGAAGCACACCGGATATGATCACGCCAGTGAGTAGAAATTCTGTTAAATTTTTATCGAGATTTAAAAACTTAGACATAAGACCAATGCTGATGATTCCTATTATAGGCCAGAATAAAATTTCTGTAAGCGTAAAGAAATTTCTTATTGAAAAGATAAAATTTCTATAGGCAAATCCAAAGACTCTACTAACCAGCCAGCGCAATGAAAGCCTCCTCAAGATTTGCACCCTCTGTAATCCCCTGAAAATAATCCTTCGTCCCCACAGCAATTATACGACCATCCTTGATAAATGCTATCCTATCACATAGTTCTTCAGCTTCCTTCATATAATGGGTTGTAAGAATTATGGTTATCCCGTATTCTCTATTCATCTCCTTTATAAACTGCCTGATTTTTACCGATATATCGGGATCAAGCCCAATCGTTGGCTCATCAAGAAGCAACAGCTCCGGATTATTCAGCAAAGACTTTGCAAGGGACAACCTTTGTTTGTTTCCCGTTGACAACTCATCAAATCTTACATTTCTGACTCTCTCAAGCTCAAGTTTCTCCATCAGATAATCTATCCTGGCTTGAGCCTCTCTTTTATCCACACCGTAAAGAAAAGCATAGAATCTTAGAATCTCATAAACTGTAAGGCACCATGGGAAATTGGGCAACCCGGAACACATATTCATAATCCTCTTCATCCTCAGATCAAAATTCCGTCTAACTCTCTTTCCCTTTATAAAAATCTCACCTGAGTCAGGAATTATCAACCCCATTAGGATGTTCAAAAGAGTTGTTTTCCCGGCACCATTGGGACCCAGCAAACCAAAAATTTCCCCCTTCCGTATCTCAAGATTTACACTCTTTAGCGATGCAGCTCTTCTTTTCCTTATGAATCCGCTAACGTAGGTCTTCGATATACCGGTAGCTTTCAACAGTAAAACTTTTTCTTCCGCCATATCGGAATGAAAACTCTCCAGCTTACCGCCATCTAAATATCGAGAAATTTATAACAGCACAACCTTAAAACACAAAAGGATAGCTGCTCCATTTTTTGCGAAATTCAGGCGTAGCCTCTTCTTCTTATCTCGGCTTCCCACTTTTCAAACTCATCGGGAAACTTCTTGTGGTTCTCATCAAACCACACAAGGATTTCATCATCGTAGTACCCACCTTTGTTAAACCTCTCATCAAATTCATCGAACCCCATGCCCGAACGTATCGCAAGAATATAGAATCTAGCCCCAACATTATCACTGGGATTACACGCCAGCAAATTCCTGAAAATAGCAAGTGCATCCTCAACAAACTGATCTCCCCACAAAATTATAGCCTTCGTCAGAAGAGCCCGGATTACATGCCTATTCTGAAGATAACCCCACTCCAGCGAATCCGGCCACTGACCCTTTTCATCAGAAATTAGCTTCAAAGCCCTTGCGTACGCTTCGTCTAAAAGCTCATCCGCTTCGAAAATATTTCCTTCATTCAATAAGATTTCGAAAAGCAGAAGATATGGATCAAGGTAATCGGGATCTTTTTTAATCATTGCCCTCAGAGTTTTCTTTACGTCTTCAAGTTCCATATCTTCAAGATTATCCAGCAGGTCGTAATAATCCCCCATCAATTCACGTTTTTTATCCACGAACTCCCTTTTTTTCTCGCTCATGGCATTTTCCTCCTTTAAAGTTGTTAACTGTCAAATAAAAACCATTATAT
>QNCQ01000195.1 GCA_003645825.1 Fidelibacterota bacterium | reverse complement strand
GAAGTTGCGCTAAGGTTTTTCGAATCCAATCCAGAACTTTGTTTCTACCACCTTAACGATATGGTAAATTTAATATATAGCAAACATATCTCTGAAGGAATTGAAGAACGAAGAGGTATTCTTAAAAGGTACATAGGCAGGAGGGAGTTAGAGAGGCTCTTTTCAGTACTTAGAGATTTCCCTCGAAACCTGCTCAGCGTGGACGACGTTTTAGACTCACTGTCCATGGCAACAGTTGCAAAATTTTTTAAAGGGAGTTACCGCTATATACCGGAACACCCTAGTTGTGATAAGGAAGGCTTTACATTGCAAATAGTCTTTTGAGCATGAGTTATCTTACAATTCTTGCGCTATCTTTCGGTCTGGCCATGGATGCAGTTGCAGTAGCGATGGTGTATGGATTTCACTCGGGAAGCAAGAAATGGCTTTTCGGAATAAAAATATCTTTCTTTTTTGCTTTTTTTCAGGGTGCAATGCCAGTAGTAGGGTATTCAATAGGATATTCTTTCTACCCGGTAATAGAAAATTATGACCATTGGGTAGCATTCTTCGCTCTGACTACTATAGGCGGGCACATGATTTATGAATCAGTCAGGAGTGGTAACATGGAATATGGAAACAGATTTGACATAAATAGTTTTAAAACTCTCATTCTCTTGAGTTTCTCAACAAGCCTGGATGCTCTAATATCCGGGATATCTCTTCTTTCCATCGGGCTAAAACTACTCATCTCGGTATCTATTATTTCAGTGGTTACTTTTCTGCTTTCCCTTATAGCGTATATGATGGGGAAAAAACTTTATTTTTTGTTCGGCAAAAAAGTCGAAATTCTGGGCGGAGTGGTACTAATATTAATAGGCCTTAAAATACTATTAGAGCACCTTTAAACAAAAGCAAATCCCTACCAGAAACTTAAGAGAAATATCGCGAATTAATTTCCTGATACATAAATTACAAGTAGAAGAAATAGCTATGGATGATTTTACTCGCCTAAAGAATAAATTGATAATTGTTATAACGGTTAACCTGTTTATATCCCTTTCTCAGATAATCGGGGGAATTATTTCTGGCAGCCTTGCTCTTATTTCGGATTCCGTACACAACCTGGGTGATACCTTCTCCATTTTTATAAGTCTTATTGCCATAGTAGTTGCCAGAAAGAGCAGCAACCAGCGTTACACTTATGGCTATAAAAGGGCAGAGATAATAGCCTCTACCTTTAACTCGGCAATTCTAATATTTATTGCTCTCCTGCTTGGAAAGGAAGCGATATCCAGGATAAACAAGACTGAAGCTGTACGGGGCAGCATAATGTTTGTATTTGGGCTTCTAGGAGTTGTTGCAAACTTTGTATCAGCAATGATTATTCATTATGAGTCAAAACGGAAACTGGTAATCAAATCGACTTATTTACACCTTTTGACCGACTCTCTTACTTCTGTATCTGTAATAGTTGGCTCTTTCTTTATAATTTTATTCGGGGCATATTTTGTCGACTCGGTAATAACGTTGCTGGTATGCGTTTTTATTCTAAAGGAAAGCGTAAAACTCTTGCTTGAGTCTGTTGAGATACTCATGCAAAAAGCCCCTGCCGGTATTTCAATCCCTCAAATGATAAAAGAACTTGAAAATATTGAAGGGATAAAGGACGTGCATCATGTCCATCTATGGAGACTGAATGACGATAGTGTATTTTTCGAATGTCATGTTACTCTGGATAGTAACATTGTGGTAGAAGAACTGGATAAGATAAGAAAAAAAATAGAAGCTCTGTTGACTGGAAAGTTTGGAATCAGCCATACCACTATACAATTTGAAAGTAGATGCAGCGAAAATAAAACAAATTAAACCATCTATTTTTTAAATTTTACATTTACGCGACCCAGCATTAAATTTGCTGCAATCTAAACCTTTGCTCTTTCTAGTAGCAAAAGGGGATGTTTGAATGGCCGAAAAATTTTTCATTTTCGACTTTGACAGAGTTTTTGTTAACGCAGATTCCCTGTATGAACTTGCAAAGATTTCTCTTAAGAAACATCCGGATAGGAGAAAGCTAACAAAAGAAATAAAAAATCTAATAAACGCTATACGGCAGTATCAGAGTGATCCTAACTCTTTACTGATAGAATATATAGATATAACAAAACCTTCCAGAGGTGATGTAGACATGCTTGTGTCCAGACTTAAGAAACAGATCACCAGTTCATTTTTGAGAAATAAAGAATTCTTTGAAAGCTTTTCGGAACGCATCTATGTTGTTAGCGACAGTTTTAGAGAATACATGGAACCAGTTCTCGAGGAATTTTACATCCATGAGACTCATATTTTTGGCAATAAGTTTGTCTGGGAAAGCGGGAAAATAACGGGATTTGATAAAGGAAATCCTCTTTCCAGTAAAGATGGCAAACTACTTGTAATTAAAGATTTGCAACTGCCAGGCAATGTTTATCTAATTGGTGCCAATTTAAATGACCGGGAAGCCGAAAAGGGGGGGATAGTTAAAAAGTTTTTTTTCTTTATTGAGAACTTTCCCTCTGGGAAATTACCGGTTGCAACAATTACCAGCATTCCAAGTTTGGATGAGTTCTTATTCGTAAACAAATTGCCCATGTCAATTTCCTATCCCAAGAACAGAATAAAAGTTCTTTTACTTGAGGGAATACATCGCCAGGCGTATGAAAGATTTAGAGAAGAAGGATATTCTGTGGAAGTTACACAGAGTAGCCTAAACGAGGAAGAGCTTATCGAAAGAATAAAAGATGTTTCAATTCTTGGAATAAGATCGCGGACCCACATAACTCAAAAAGCCATAGACAACGCGCAGAAGCTTATTGCCATTGGGGCTTTTTGTATCGGAACAAATCAAATTGATCTTGACTACTGTACAGACAGAGGGATAGCGGTATTCAATGCACCATTCAGCAATACACGAAGTGTGGTAGAGCTTGTTGTTGGCGAAATTATAATGCTAATGAGAAATGTATTTGAAAAAAGCTCTAAAATGCACAGAGGCATATGGGATAAAAGCGCAAAAGGTTGCAGGGAAATTCGAGGGAAAAAACTTGGCATAATCGGATATGGTAATATTGGCTCTCAACTATCGGTACTTGCAGAATCAATGGGTATGGAAGTTTATTTCTACGATATTCAGGATAAATTACCTCTCGGCAACGCAAAAAAGGTTGACTCTATAGAAGAATTGCTGAAAAAAGTGGATGTAGTATCTGTTCATGTGGATGGTCGTCCAGCAAATAGAAACCTGATTTCCGAAAGAGAATTCGGGCTTATGAAAAAGGGGGTGATATTTATAAATACGAGCAGAGGTTTTGTCGTTGATATTGATGCCTTAAGGAAAAATCTTGATTCTGGAAAGGTTAAAGGAGCTGCCGTAGATGTTTTTCCCGAAGAGCCAAAACGTAATTATGAGGAAAATTTCTATACTGCCCTAAGAGGCTATGAAAATGTGATATTGACTCCTCACATTGGGGGAAGCACAGAGGAAGCTCAGAGAAGCATTGCGGAATTTGTTCCTGAAAAGATAATAAATTACGTGAATACGGGAAGCACAATCAGCAGCGTTAATTTCCCTGAACTGGCTTTACCAGAGTTAAACGATGCTCATAGACTGATCCATATTCACAGAAATGTTCCAGGGGTTCTTGCCCGAATAAATTCAATATTCAGTAAGTATAATATCAACATCGTGGGGCAATATCTTAAGACGAATGAAAAGATAGGATATGTCATCACTGATGTTTCTCGAGAATACGATAAGAATCTAATAAAGGAAATAAAAAGCGTACCTGAAACTATTAAATTTAGAGTTCTGTACTGATATGGTTTATTTCACAGTCGGTCCAACGCAGCTCTTTAGTGAAGTTAAAAATTTTATAAAGGAAGCACTTACAGAAGATATCCTTTCTATCTCTCACCGCGGAGAGAGGTTTAAAAAGATTTATGATTTTGCTGAAAGATCGTTGAGAAAACTCCTTGATGTTCCCGATACCCACGAAATCTTTTTTTTCAGCTCAGCCACAGAAATCATGGAAAGAATACTACAAAACTGCGTTGAAAAGCATAGCTTCCATGTTGTAAATGGAGCGTTTTCGGAAAGGTTTTACCAAATAGCACGTGAACTTGGTAAAGAGCCACATATCTTAAGAAAAGAGTGGGGAAGTGGTATTTACCCTGATGAAGTGAAAGTAGAGAAACAGGACGAAATTATATGCATGGTGCAAAATGAAACAAGCACAGGTGTATCTATTCCGATGGAAGTAATATACGGAATAAAAGAAAGCTATCCCGATAAAATATTGGCTATCGACATTGTCTCGTCAGCTCCTTACGTTGAT
>QNCQ01000194.1 GCA_003645825.1 Fidelibacterota bacterium | reverse complement strand
TTTCAGCTTGTTTAGCTATAATTATCTCTCTGTCTCTGCCCACTTTTGTGGCTTCAGAATTAGCTAATAAACATAAAACATACTGGTTCTTTTCAAATATTTTTGGTGGGAAGATCATTGTTGCTATAGAATCAGGACTTTGTATTACACCTCCCACGCTTGCTAAAATCCTACTAGAACTAAAATCGTATTCCCCTTCGCCAATATTGCCTGTAGTATCTGCTGCCGAAATAATTATTTTATAATTACCTATTTCACCAATTTTGTAATGACAATAATAGGGATTTGGTATAATGTTGCTCATCAGGGAGACTTCAACCTCTTCATTACCTATTTTAACAAAGTTGACCTGCCCAATTTCTTCATCGGGGAAAAAGTATAAGTCAAGATGTTCAGACGCAACTGGATTCTGAAATACTCCGATTGTGAAGTTAGGTGGAGTAATATCTTTAAGTTTAACCATAAAAGTATCGGTATCGAATAGCCCATCAGGATCCTTTAAACAACAGTATATTGTATCTCTACCTATAAAATCGGCGGGAGGGGTCATAATTAAGCTATCATCGTCTTCATTATATAATATCGATGATATCGCAGACTTGAAATCCCAGGTCAAATCTTTATAACCATTATCTATATCATAGCCGTAATCTTCCATTTTTAAAGTTAGAATAGTACCCTGATCAATAGCAGTATCCGGTATTTCATAAATCACAGGCGGATCATTAACAGGTATAATGTTTATTCTAAAAGGCACATTAACTTCTCCACTATCTGGATCGGTAACCCTCATTGTGAAATAGCCGGTACCATTGATATTATCACTTGCCCAAAATCTATCTTGATTCTCACTGGATCTAAATTCGTGAAGGACAACTCCAGAATCCTTCTCAATATGAATCTCCAGTTCAGATATATCATTATCAATATCGTAGAAGAAGTTTCGCCAGTAATCTCTATCTACTACTAACTCCTCATCTTCCAAGAAACTTGTATCAGGCTTTGAAATCATTGTAGGTGGGTCATTTACATTCAAGACAGTCAGTTGAAACCTTTGTTCAACAATACCACCGTTGCCATCATCAAACTCAATTATAACTTGATGCTCACCAACTAAATCGTTAGTTGGAATGCCAGATACAATGCCATAAATAGAATCGATATCAACCCATGAAGGTGAAACAATAGTATATTTCGTATGCTCACCTTGACCTTCATCATCTGTTTGAGCATCATAGATATATTCTTGATCTTCGTTTGTAACAGTAACCGGTTCCGATATAAAGGCGGGCACGCTATTTACAACCTCTAATGTATAAACTAATGTATCTGAACGGTCATAATTATCTAGAACAACTATTTCAATTGGATAAATTCCTACATGGTGGTTAAGTGGAGTTCCATGAAGAAAATATGTTGTATCAGGATCTAACACAAGCCATTCTGGCTTATTAAGAGCGATATAACTGAAATTTACACTGCTATCTGGCAGGACACCTGAAGTCTGTAAATAAATAGAGTCCTCATAAGCGACAGTATTAATATCTGAGGTGAATTTTAACTCACCAACTGCAGCTAAGGATGTACCACCATAAAATCCCAGATTAATTCGATCGCCATTTGGTTCTGGCTCTGAATGATAGTCAAACGATGGATCCCCAGCATTTATTGAGCTGGACGAACTACTAAGGTAGTAAATAAGTTCACCATTTGAAATAAAAAGCGGGTCGTCTGAAATATTACCATCTATACCTGTTCGATCCAATAAATTGTTATAATTCTCAGGTTCATTTGCCCATGCATTATTATACTTAATCTCATACTTAATACTATCAGCATTTATATAAATGCCACCATTTATAGTATTTCTAATAATAATGTTATTTATTAAATGAATTTTAACATCATTACTACTTATTTCTATTCCAGCTCCTCCGTCGGCCATTGTATTATTATAAATGTAAGCCTCGGATTGCTCTTCGCATTTTATATGCACACCAGAACTATCCATTAAATTGTTTTTTATTATCGGCTTTGAATTACCGGAACAAATAATTGAGATGGAAAATTTGGAAAATCTATTATAGTAAATTTTGGGGGAACCATCTACAATATACGCAGCAGTATCACTTTCGGTAGTCCCAGTGAATGAGAAACCTGTTATTGTTGTGTTTCCTCTTAGCAAAATTGGATCTTGTAAGAGCATATGAGTTTCATAAATACTAGATGTACTTGATATATACATTTCTTTTCCATAGTCGTCAAAACTCCTATGATATGTGCCTGGTTCTACAAAGATTGTATCACCAGAGGAAGCTACTTCTATAGCTTTCTGAATAGTCTTAAAAGGAAAAAACTTGCTACCATTTAAACTATCATTACCACTTGCTGCAGATACATACCAACATGGCCCATAATATTTTCCAATCAACACTTGTGGCTCAGAGAAGCATATAGTTTTATTTCCATATTTATCAAAAGCTTCAATACGAAGGATAATAACTCCATTTAATGTCTCAGGTATAAACCAATTATAAAACCCTATATTAGCAACTGTGTCAATAGAAATTACATTACTCGAGTGTGATTGATAGAAATATCCAATACTTATTGGCTCCTTGCTGAAAGATGAATCAGTTGCCTCCCACTCAATAGCTAAACTGGAACCACTTATGATGGTGTCCGTTACCTGCTGTGTTTTCATTGTTAAAAGCGGATTAACAGCGTCTAAGGTATCTGGAGGAGATTCTAAATTGTAATTGGCTGCAGCATTGAGTGAACTGCAAATGAACATTAGAACTAAAAAAGGATATGTTATCTTCAACCTTGATCTCTCTATTCTCATGGTTCTTGTTCGGTAGCTTCAATTTTAATTTGGGCCCTAGAAGAGTATACCTCTCCCATTTGTTTACCAAACTCCCATATAATATTCTTATTATCTCCTGGTTTAATACCCTCACCTGTATCGCCTGTAACATGTTGACATTCTACCCAATCATCTTCTGAACTCAAGCGAACATATGGAGTGATTTTGTATGAACCATCGGGATTACCTACGAACGAATAGTATATGTCAACAATTTTGGAGCCATCTCTGCGCTGAGAAAAAGTAACCGAGAGGATTCCCAGTATGTATGCAGTTCCACTCAGCTCAGATGAGGCAACGGATTCGTTTCCCATCGAATCCATCGCAGTTACTACGTAGTAGTATGTTATTCCGTGTACTACCAAGGAATCTGTAAAACTTGTATCAGGAGCGAAAACGGTATCTAATACACTACTACTATTCATTTCAAATCCGCTTGTTGTATCTCGATAAATTATGTACCTATTAACATCGCCCTCGTCTGAAGCATCCCATGTTAGCGTAATGGCGTGATCACTTACTGTTAAGGCAATATTCTGAGGAGGATTCGGTGGCCCATCTATCTTAAAAACTGCATCCGAAACATCAAAACCCTCCAATCCATATAAATCTACTCCTGATACTTTAACCAAAACATTTTCTGATGGATTATTTGGGACCTTCCATGTATATGAACCACTATTTTCCAGATTAGTTTGTATTTCTATGTAGTTTACGCCACCATCAATAGAATAAAAGAGATTAATTGGATTTGAGCCAAAGCTGGAATCTGTAGCTGACCAAGTAATTGAAACACTATCCCCGGGAAGATATACCTCTCCCCCGTTGGGAGTGTATAGAGTAATCTCTGGGGGTTGAGAATCAAGAGTATCGCTTTCAGAGATCCCTTCAGCAATTACCTGTGTATAAACTTTCTGTGATATAAAACTGCAAAACATTATAAATACAAGTATTAATTTCCGCCAATTCATAATTTATCTCCCCTCACATTTGCATTTAATTTCCATTATGGTGCTAAAATAGTTACTTTAATTTTAACATTTTTATAGTACTCATTAGGCATCTCTTCGCCGAAATTCCATATTAAATGTCGATTTATTCCAGGTGTAACAGCGCCGACATCCCCGCTAGTCATTGTTATTTCTTGCCAGGTTTCACCACCATCAATACTCAAATAAGGTTTTATGTTGTAATGGACCGTATCTTCACCACTAAAAGAGTAATAGATATCAACAATTGCGCTTCCATCTTTGCGTTGCTCAAATGTTACATCCCATACATCAACCTTAATTGCTTTAATTGGGCCAATATAGAACGGCGAAGAAAAACGCCCGATACTATCCAAAGCCATAATAGCATAGTAGTAGTTTTGTCCGTTTACCACTGCAGTATCTACAAACGTGGTATCAACAGGCTCTAATATAGTTAAGAGATTTTCTTCAGTTAGCGTAAAACCTGATAATGTAGAACGATAAATATATGTTTTGATA
>QNCQ01000193.1 GCA_003645825.1 Fidelibacterota bacterium | reverse complement strand
TTCAAAAACCTATGTGTAAAATATTGAAAAATCAATTAACTAAATACTTTGATTGCTTCAACGATATTTTTCCCTCACTGTAAACATAGTACTGAAAACCTTTTTTTAAACTTGCTGCTCCTATTTCACCATCTTTCCTCACAGCAAGAAAAGCATCCTGAAAATCAACCTTGCCATTATTCGCCTTAATTATCCTTTTTAACGCTTCTTCGCATGCTTTCTAGGGATCCCATCCCATTCGCATAAGTTCGACAATAAGGTGACAACCCGCGACTCTTATCACTTCCTCTCCTACTCCAGTTGCTACTGCACCGCCTGCCTGATTATCACAATATGATCCCGCGCCTACTATTGGGGAGTCTCCTATCCGCCCCGGTATTTTCCAGGCAAGGCCACTGGTACTTACCCCTGTAGCCATCGAACCTTTAGAATCAAGTATGATCACACCTATGGTATCATGATACTGATCAGGGGACAACCAGTTATCATTTTTGTTTAAATTCCTCTTCCACTCAAGCCACCTTTCTCTTGCCCTGTCTGTCAAAAGATTTTCCTCCTTGAAGCCGTTGGCAAGGGCAAATTTCTTTGCCCCTTCTCCTACAAGCATGATGTGTTTGGTTGTTTCCATCACTTTTCTCGCCACGGATATGGGAGTTTTTATACCTTCAAGAGCAGCCACAGCACCGCAGCGAAGTGTAGCGCCGTCCATTATCGCAGCGTCAAGCTGAACCACGCCTTCTTCATTCGGCAGACCGCCATAGCCAACTGACATCACATCAGGGTCACACTCTGTAATGTTTATTGACTTCTCAACAACATCAATGGCTCTGAATCCCTTTTCAAGCAAAACCTTCGCTTTTTCTATTGCTCCCTTACTGTGCTTCCAGGTTCCAACTGCTACAGGAAATGATGATTTATTCCCTGCCATGATTTTTAGCTTTCCCCCTAAACCTGACACTGCAATAGTAGAAAAAATAACTTTCACAAAATCACGCCTTTTCATTTACTCCCCCTCCCTTTTAGAACAAATCTTATGACTGTTCTCTCACCTGGCACACTTTCCTTAACGAAGACTTTCCCCTTGTGATAATCCTCAATTATTCTCCTCACAAGAGATAAGCCAAGCCCCCATCCCCTTTTCTTGGTACTATAACCCGGTCTAAAAACATTCTTAAAGTTCCTTTTCAGGATACCTTTTCCATTATCAATAACGTCAACAACAACTTCTCTATCAGCTTTACCCTTTTTCAACTCTATTCTAACCTTTCCCTCTTTTACTCCTGACACGGAGTCTATGGCGTTCTTTACGACATTCTCCAGGCTCCAGGTAAACAGATCAGCATTAATCATTGCTTTAAAAGCTCCTTTAGCTTTAAAATCCAAGGAAATTTCCTTCCCAAGCTGAGGCAACCTTTTTTTGAAATAATCTATAACTTCTTCAATTAACTCTTTCAAATCACACTCTTCGAAAACGGGTTTTGATCCAATCTGCGAGAATCTGTTCGCCACTTTTTTCAGCCTTTCCAGATCCCGCTTTATCTCTCCTCTGACCTCATCTGAAATATTTTCTTTTTCCAGCACTTCAACCCATCCCATAAGAGAAGTTAAGGGGGTACCAAGTTGATGAGCAGTTTCTTTTGCCATACCAACCCAGATAGACCTTTTCTCACTGCTTCTTATAAAGTGAAATCCTAGATATCCAAGAAAAATAAAGAGCCCTACAATTGTGATTTCAACGTAAGGAAAGATTCTCAACCTTTTTATTAAATCCGTATCTCCATAATGAATATACCCAAGGATATATCCGTTGTACTTCAAAGGAATTGGATCATTCACCCTATCCATCTCCCGCATGATTTCCTCTACCTTTGAAGTATCAATTTCTGAGGGCTGTTCCTTTTCCAACCCAATGTTTCTCCAGGCTGTAGGCTTTGAACTTTTTTCCTGAGATATAATCATTGGTACAGAGATCCTCTTGATAATCTGGTCAAAGATAAAGCTGAAGTCCTCCATGTTGTAATCCGTGGCAGCCTTGGCATACACCTCAGCGTAAAACTTGAGAAAACCTTCAGTTTCCTTCCTCAGAGAATCTACGAGGGATTTTGTATATAAAAGGAGCCAAATTATCAGTATAACAGCAAGCAAGACTAATGTTTTTTTTATCCCGCCAGAGTAATTATAGATTTTATTTTTCATGTCTTTTTACCACCATTACTGCAATTATAAAGGCCAGAGAAATCAGGCTGATAGCAAGCCCCCAGAATATATCCCTGGGTTTAAAAACCATTCTTACAGTATGCTTCCCTGATGGAACAACCACTGAGCGAAGTACATAATTCGTCTTATAAATTCTGGTTCTTTCTCCATCGATAAAAGCTTTCCACCCATTAGGATAATAAATTTCGGAAATAACGAGTAGAGAAGGTTTGTCAGTATACACGTTGAACTCCACTTCGTGAATCCCCCACTTGGCCACCGTTACACCTGTAGAGTCGGGCTTAAAGACCTCCTGAGCTGGATTTTCCTCGAGTATCGCAAATTCCCTTGGGTCGAAATCAGGGTTCCTTAAAACCGAGAATATTTTCTTTTTATCCCGGATAATTCTTACGCTATCCACAAAAAATGCCCTTGAAAGATAAATTTTCAGTCTATAAATACCAACCGGAACCATTTTACCATTCAGATAGGTATTTGAAATTTTTACTTCCTCAAAATTACCGTCTCTGAACCTCGCCGGGGAGATAAGATATTTCACATTCAGCATCCTCAAGATTCCCATCGTTTTAAAACCAACGTTATCCATCAGATCCTGATACACTTTTAACTTTGCTGGATGATATCCCCCTATCGACTGCAATCCAAATAGTCCCCAGTGTTTGTCCCCAAAGAGGTTCTGAACAGGAAAGATTCTGAAAACTTCACTATCACTTGCCATAAACTCACATGCCGGGTCTCTGAGATTCTTTACATTTACTTTTGGAGACACACGTGGTTTGATTATTCGAGCGTCTACATTGTATAAATCAAAGAAGCTAATAACGACGATAAACAAGGCAAACGCTTTTAGACTAACTCTTTTTAACAGCAAAAGGTAAGATAGAATTAAGCTACCGGATACAAATAATATCATAAACCAGAAATCTCTATAAACCATGTTAAACCTTAGGTTATTTACATAACGTACCTGCTGAAAGTTCCATTGTGGATTGGCTGGATATTTTGCAAACATGATGGTTTTAAAGCTGTCCTTGAAAAGCAAAAGATAAACCGCAAAGACTACCAGAACTCCCAGGCCGACGAGAATTATTTTCTTTATTTTCTTTTTTGCACTATTGTCAAGACTACCCATAAATTCTATCAAGTCATTCAACCCGAAACCCGCAAGCACGGCTGTACAAAACTGCGTAACAATGAGTATCATTGCTGGAACTCGGAATTTATTGAAATATGGCAATACCTTATAAAAAAGCTTGTAGAGGAAGAAATACTTCCCAAACGCCACCAGGAGTCCCAGAGCTCCCACTGTAATGAAAAAGATCGTTATCTTTCTTTTTTTTATGAACACTGACAACAAAGCGAGTAGCAAAACAAGTATCCCCATATAGTTTGGATAATCAGTAAAAGGCATCTTGCCCCAATAAGTAACCCCTCCAAAACCGTAGTAAGAAGGGTTCAGAAAGGTCATCATCTCTTTCGGATGGAAACTCCACATTGTAGCGTAGTCAAAACCTGTTCCACCTCCACTTCCGCCTCTGATACTGTACTTGGAATAATTATGTACTGGAATATAAAGAACAGCAGAAAGACAGAATGCAAGAGCTAGAGCTACAATGAAGTATGGAGTTGTTTTAAGAAAAATCTCTTTCAGATTCTCTTTCCTCAGACTCAGAATCAGAAAGTAAATGAAGTAGGCCCCGACCAACATCCACGTGTAATAGGCTATCTGGACATGTCCTCGTTGTAACTGAATTCCCATGACCAGTCCAACCAGAGCTACATTAAACAAATTGGGTTTCGAAAGCAATCTATCCACTGCCCAGAGTACAAGTGGAATATAAACGGCAGTCATCATCTGAGAACCATGCCCGTATACGAGCATTGTAATAAGATAAGGCATAATCATGTATGCTAAACCACCGAAAAATGCTGGGATAGGCTTTAGTTTCCATCTCCGCAACAAAAGGAATGTACCAAAACCAGCTATTAAATAATGGAATACTGTAAAAACCAACCCGGGAATTCCAATAAGGGTAAACGGATAGTAAAGAAGCATAGGTAAGTACACAAAAAGATTAAATGATAAGGCAGAGAATGCTGGCATTCCTGAAAATATATAGGGATTCCATAGTGGATAGATTC
>QNCQ01000192.1 GCA_003645825.1 Fidelibacterota bacterium | reverse complement strand
ATGATAGGTGTTGGGCCATATATACCACATCCTGAGACTGAATTGGGAAAGCAAAAGATTCAACTTCAAAATGTAGATGAACTTGTTTACAAAGTAATAGCGATAACGAGGATTACAAAGCCTTATACAAATATTCCTGCTACTACTGCCCTTGCGACTGTGAACTTCCTGGATGGATATAAAAAAGGTTTAATGTGTGGAGCTAACGTCATAATGCCCAACATAACCCCTATTCATTATAAATCGCTGTACGAGATTTACCCTACAAGGTTGAGTAAGTTGGCTGAAAAGGATCTGATACAAAAAATAAAGTCCTTTATAATTGAGTGTGATAGAGAAGTAGGAAAAGGGAGAGGGGATAGTTTAAACTTTCTTAGAAGGAGGAGGCTTTTTAATTATGTACGAGCTAAGTAAAAACGCCATGGATTTCATAAATGATGAATATCTGGAAGGGCTTTTAAAAAATACAAAGCCCGATGAATTCAGAGTTCGGGAAATTCTTGATAAAAGCCTGAGTAAGGAACCTTTGAATGTGGAAGAAACCGCTGTTTTATTAAACGCTGAAGACAGGGAATTGCAGGAAGAAATTTTAGAAACAGCAAGAAAATTAAAAAGAGAGGTTTACGGAAATAGGATTGTTCTTTTTGCACCACTCTATATTGGTAATTACTGTATAAACAACTGTCAGTACTGTGGGTTTAGAATTTCGAATAGAAATGCCGTGAGAAGGACACTAACGGATGATGAGGTAAAAGAACAGGTCATTGCACTTGAAAGTAAAGGCCATAAGAGATTAATTCTTGTATGGGGTGAACATCCTATGTATTCACCTGAACAGATAGCGAAGACTGTAAGAATAGTATATAGCACTAAATCTGGCAAAGGAGAAATAAGGAGGGTAAATATAAATGCTGCCCCACAGACTGTTGAAGGTTATAGAATCATCAAAGAGGCAGGTATAGGAACGTTTCAGGTGTTTCAAGAAACTTATCATCATGAGACGTATAAGAAATTTCATCCTGGTAATACCCCTAAGTCGGATTATCTATATAGATTGGATGCTCTTGATAGGGCGATGGAAGGTGGAATTGACGATGTTGGCATAGGTGCACTTTTTGGTCTTTATAACTGGAAATTTGAAGTATTAGGACTTGTATCTCATGCAATTCATCTGCAAAAGAAATATGGTGTAGGTCCACATACAATAAGTTTTCCCAGGATACGCCCAGCGTTGGGTGTTGAAATGGATTATCCATATATCGTGAATGACGAGGATTTTAAAAGGATGGTAGCCATCCTGAGGATTTCAGTTCCATATACTGGATTAATCTTGACGGCGAGAGAAAAACCAGAGCTGCGAAGAGAGGTGATGGCTTTTGGAGTTTCACAAATTGATGCCGGAAGCAGAATTGAGATTGGGGGCTATACAGAAGCAGGTGATGCGCAAAGTCAATATATTGAGAAAGAGCAATTTGAACTTGGTGATATACGTCCATTGGATGTAGTTATGAGAGAATTAATGCAAGACGAGTATGTGCCGAGCTTTTGCACTGCCTGTTATAGAATAGGGAGGACAGGGGAACACTTCATGGAATTTGCAATTCCTGGTTTTATAAAAAGATTTTGTACACCTAATGCTTTATTAACATTGATGGAATATCTTGTTGACTATGCATCTGAGGAGACACGTGAAGTAGGGGAGAATTTAATTAAAAAGGAATTAGAAAAAATGGATGATGACGGTATTAAAAAAAGCCTGATAGAGAGATTAGATACTATAAAAACAACCAACAAGAGAGATTTGTATTATTAGTTACTGGGGCTGGTGAGTGTGTTAAAAACACCTAAGGGATTTCGAATACATATAGGAATATTTGGGAGAAGAAATGTTGGAAAATCGAGTCTTCTAAACGCCCTGGTTGGACAATCAATATCAATAGTGTCTCCTACTCCCGGCACAACGACAGATCCCGTTGAAAAGGCGATGGAACTTCAGCCAATAGGACCTGTTGTTTTTATTGACACAGCGGGAGTTGATGATATTGGTGCGCTTGGGGGAAAAAGAGTTGAAAAAACAATAAAAATACTTGAGAGGACTGATCTTGCTATACTGGTTACAGAGGCAAATATATGGACTGATTTTGAGAGGGGATTAATACAAAAATTTGAGGAATATGAAATTCCTTACCTGGTTGTGTTCAATAAGATAGATAAAAGTGCTAAGCCAGATCAAACGGATATTAATAAAAATGTGAGGGTTGTATATACATCGGCAGTCTCGAAGGTTGGTATTGATGAATTGCGGCAGGCAATTATTGAGACAATTCCAGATGAATATTTCCGGTCGAGGCCAATTATTGGGGATTTAATTAACCCCGGTGACCTGGTCGTACTTGTTGCCCCTATTGACAAAGAGGCACCTAAGGGCCGATTAATTTTGCCACAGGTTCAGACAATCAGAGATATACTTGATCACAATGGTTACTGTATTGTAGTTAAGGAAAATGAGTTAAAGAGTGCCCTTGAAAATTTAAAAACTCCTCCTGCTATTACAGTTACAGATTCACAGGTCTTTGATATTGTTAATCAAATGGTACCAGAACACATTCCATTGACAAGTTTTTCCATTCTATATGCACGACAGAAGGGTGATCTGAGAGAGTTTGTAAAGGGAGTCTATTCTATAAAAAACTTAAAGGATTGTGATAAAGTATTAATAGCTGAAGCCTGCACTCATCATCCAATAGCAGATGACATAGGTAGGGTAAAGATTCCTAATTGGTTGAAGCAGTACACTGGATTGGATTTGAAAATAGATGTATTTTCAGGACATGATTTCCCCGAAAATCTTAGTGAATATAAACTTGTGATTCATTGTGGAGCCTGCATGTTTAATAGAAAAGAGGTTCTAACAAGAATTTATAAATGCAAAAAAGCCGGCGTTCCAATTACAAACTACGGCGTCACAATTTCTTTCTTACACGGTATTTTAAACAGAGCTTTAAAGCCCTTTAAAGAAGTTCGGGATATTATCCAGAATCAGCACTAATATATATTTATCGGATAATCTGAATCCCTCTTTGGGCTAAACATTTTTCATTTTAAGTGAAAAGATTTTCAAATGCGATGAAAGTTACACTCATCATTCAGATCTAACAGGAGTAAGATAATTCGTTATAATTTTTTGTGATTTCAGTCAACAAGCTCAAAGTTTGTTCAAGGGTTCTGGAGTTTAGGAGAGCGTGCCTGTGTTTTGAAGCTTCAGGAATATGTTTAATGTAGCAAGCAATATGTTTTTTTATTATTTTGTTTACCAATTCGGGGTTATGGTAATGAAGGTATGCTTTGATATGTTCAATGCACATTTTTACTCTTTCTACAGGTGTTATATCGGTTTCGGTTTTTCCTGTAAGAAACAGCTCTTTGGTTTGTTTGAATATCCATGGGTTCCCCAAAGCTCCTCTTCCTATCATGACACCATCACATCCGGTATATTCAAGCATTCTTTCGACATCAGTCGGGGATTTTACACTTCCATTCCCAATTACAGGGATGTTTAAGGTTTGTTTAAGTTCTTTAATGAAGTCCCAATCTGCAGGTGAGGGGAAACCTTCTTTTGCTGTCCGACTGTGGATTGTAATTGCTTTTACTCCTGCTTCCTCAAGGGCGATAAAGAAATCTTTGCCGATTATGGTGTTGTTATCCCATCCTTTTCTTGTTTTGACGGTTACGGGTATTGGGACTTTTTCAGCTACGGAGCTGACTATTTTCAGAGCTCTGTCTAGATCTTTCAGGAGGCTGGCGCCGGCGCCTTTCTTTACAATTTTTTTCGCAGGGCAACCGAGATTTATATCTATTATATCTGGTTTAAATTTTCTGTATACGATGCTAGCTGCTTCTGCCATGGAAGCGGGGGAGCTTCCGAAAATTTGTACAGCTATAGGACGTTCTTCATCGGTAAATTCAGCATATTTTCGAGTTGCATCAAAGTTGTGCAGAATTCCATCTGCGGAGACAAGCTCTGTAAAAACGAGTCCAGCTCCCATGCGTTTGCATATTCTTCTGTAAACCGAATCAGTGTACCCGGCTATTGGAGCGAGTACTACAGCTGGGAAGATTTTTATGTTTCCTATTGTTAACTCTTTTCTCATAATACAGACACATTAATCGCAGTAATTTACAAATGGGAAGATTATCTGAGAAGGGAGAATTTCTATGGGCATGTGAAAGAAAAAGCACTAAAGCCCTTTCTCACGTAGGCTTCTTTTTTAGTCTATATTTTTCGGTAAAACCAAAAACAGAAAAGCTATACTTAGATAAAATTTAATTTGCTATTTCTTCAATTCACTTTTTAGTTGCGATAAATGCTTGACAATTATATGAT
>QNCQ01000191.1 GCA_003645825.1 Fidelibacterota bacterium | reverse complement strand
TGGAAGGTCTCGCCTCCACTTTTTGATAAGGGCTTCCCATCCAGGGTAGAGTTTTGATCACAGTTTCTTTATTGCCAGTAGTTTTTGAAGCAGAGCCCCCTTGATTTCTTTCAAATTACACGGCTCAGGCACTAATTCGATTGTTATGGGACCATGCCGGATTCTTTTGAGAGAAAGAACTCTGTGCCCTATTGCCTTAAATAGTCTTTTTATCTCACGCTTTCTCCCCTGGGTCATTATAATTCTTAACTTGGTTGTTGTCATGGTTGTATTCAGTATCTTAATATCTTTGCAATAAAGCCTTTCTCCATTAACTATAACTCCACGTTTTAACAGGTCCAGTTTACTCTCAGGGGGATTACCATAAACAATGGCGATGTATTCCCTTTCAATCTGGTAGCGAGGGTGGGTAAGTTTGTTTATCAATACCCCGTCATTCGTAAGGATAAGAAGCCCGGAAACATCTTTATCCAATCTCCCTGCAGGACGAAGTTTTTTGTTTTTGATGAGTCGCCCAATGTGGGGGGCAGATGGATCAGAAAGGGCAGTTACATAGCCCTGGGGTTTGTGGAAAGCGTAGTAAAGAAACTCCTGGTCCTCAGTCCAGTTGAGTTCCTCCCCATCTATTTTTATAACCTGCCCCGGCCAGACTTTGTGCCAGGGTTCTTTAATAGTTTTACCATCTACAGTTACTCTCCCTGAGAGTACAAGCTGAGCAGCTCTTCTCCTGGCAACACCCGTTTTTTGTATGGCTTTAAATAATTTCATAACAGGTTTACTATCCCGCTGGCTGCATAGATAGTACTTTTACACCTGAGTTAAGCAGTCTAATTCTATCGAGATAGACTTTTTTATATATCCCCTTCAGGTACATATCGGTCTGGTCACTGTAATGTTTCGATCCTCGAACTCCACTTTGACCGTTTGGAATGACGGAATAGGCAACATTGCTGTCCTCGAAGGGGAAGATGAATCTTACCGATGGTCCCACGAAGCTTTTAAAAGGTCTATCAAGTTTATACATGCCACAGTTGATGGTGAATTGAGATCCGGGTACAGGATAAGGCCCGCGATCGAATCTGAAAAGCCAGTTGAGGATTTTGCTGGTGCCGAGAGGGTGTTGTAAATACAATTTATGTACCTGTCCCCACTGCCATTTTCCGATATCACTACCTCTTTTCCTGATAAGATATTTGACAGCACAAACGAAGGACTTCTTCAAGATGTCAGGTCTCATTTCGGTTGTTCTTTTTGTTGTTATGTCATCAAACCACATTGACTCGCCTTTCTTTAGAAGCAGATAGGAATTTCGCATAGCAAAGCTCGGATAATCCAGGAAGCTTTTGTAGACCTCTTTCCCAGCGAGCTTTATTTCGTCCCCGTAGATATTTTCTATAAGTTTCAGAACAAAGACATTGAAAAGGGTAGCTTCTGGAGAATCTATTTTTTCATCGAAGTTCCAATTTTTCAGAATTGAGTAATATTCCCGGTATTTTTCTGGTATGTCATCCGGTTTAACTACCTGAAAGAAAATTGCAAGAAGATCCCGGGCAAACAAAGATTTTACATCGAGCTGGAGCTTCATCATGTCAGATATTGAGAAAGCGGAATCAGCAGAAAGAACCTGCCTAATTCTCATAAGTCTGTAGGGTGGTTCATAATGATTTGACACATAGTAGTTAAAGCTTCCGTCAAATATTTTTGCATTTGCGGAAGCCACGTATCCACACCTCGGGTTAAGTTCAAAGGGAACATCTTCAAAGGGAATGTATCCCTTCCAGTCTGTCGCCGGATCGTCCCCCTTCAATGGTAACAGATAGTTGTAACCTTCTGAGCGGATCGGTATACCACCCATAGGAACCAGTGCAATATTTCCTTCTATGTCCGCGTAGGCCACATTCTGTCCTGGAACTTTGAATAAACTCGCTCCCTTAAGAAACTCCTGAAAGTTTTTAGCTCTATTTGTAAGCAATATAGCTTTAGTTTCATTTGAAAAATCAGCTCCAGACCATTTTACCGAGATCGGAGCTGCGTTTTTGCCGAGAGCTTTGTTAACGGAATTTATGATTGGACCGTGGTGGGTATATTTAATAGTGATTGGTATCCTCTTTTTTCTGACAACAATCGTATCGTGAACTACCCCTATTCTTTTCCACTCCTCTCCATGAAGGTAATAGTTTCCATCGGGGCTCAGTTTCTCTATGTAAAAATCGACGTCGTCGAGCATCATGTTGGTAAAGCCCCAGGCTATATATCTATTTCTACCAATGACGATTCCTGGTAGACCGGGAAAGGTAACACCATATACATTGAAATTGGGACTTGAAAGGTGGGCTTCAAACCAGATGGAAGGCTGGGTGTATGCAAGATGTGGATCATTGCAGAGTATTGGATAACCGGTTCTAGATTTGCTTCCACTGATAACCCAGTTGTTGCTACCTACTCCAATATCTGAGAAACCGCAAATTTCTCTGAATTCTGTGGCGATATTATGGAAGTTGCCCAGAGTAGTAGTTACTTTCTTCTTCAAGATGGGCTCATTGAGAGTTTCTGGCCATTCGTCACCGTAAAGGATTGTAAGTTCTTTTATCCTTTCAGTGCTGTACAGTTGTGACAAGGAATACAGAGAGGATTCATAGCTCCACGATTGTGTAAGTTGCCATCCTATTAGCCGTAAATATGCAATGCAGTATCCCGGTTGCCACAACAGAGGCTTGAATCTCAAAAGTCGGAACTCCAAAGGCAGGTTTTTCTGGTTGTCTTTTATATATTGATTTATCCCCTCTACGTAAGAATTCAGGATGGCCTTCGATTCGCTATCTAACTTTTTATATATTGTTTCTGCGATTCTGTAAAATCCGATGGTTCTGGAAAATTTGTCATAATCGAGTGCTTTTCCCCCGAATATTTCAGAGAGCCTTCCCAAAGAAGCCCTTATGTTTATTTCCATCTGGAAAAGTCTGTTTGCAGCGTGAAACCACCCAAGAGTGAAAAATAGATCATGGTCATTATTTGCATAGATATGGGGCACACCGAAGCTGTCAATAAGAACCTCTACCGGTTCATACAAGCCCTTTATCTGAATTTCGTCTTCCATCTGAGGCTCATTGTATGAAAGAAAACTTTTAACCGACAGAAGAGACCCAACGGCCGTGGTCATGAGAAGGATTAGAATAAGTGCCAGAATAATGCTTTTTTTCCTCATTTTAACCTCAGTTTGTTTATTTCACCAATAAGCTTTGATAGAAACCGTGGCGAAGATTCAGAGATAGGCAAGTACAGAGGCAGGGCAATAAACCCCTTTTTAGTTAAATAGTAAGTGCTGTGAATAACTTTTGCAGTTTTCAGCGGTTTTCCAGTTTTTCCCAGGTAGGCAAGAACCCTTTCTACAAAATCGATACTATTTCCATCATGGTTGTACTGAAATAATATCCCTTCCTGCCTTAAAAGATAAGCCTCTGGCTCCGGGGTTTCAAACAGGGAAAGAACAAGAGTGGATCCTATGTCGAAGTTATAGCTCTCGAATATTTTTCGGGTTTGAGCTGAGCAGGTATCATTTGTCAGGATAACTAAAAACAGATTACCTGTGAGGGAAAAGGATTTCAGATTCTGTATAAGACTTGTGAAGAAACTCTGTTCAAAACCGGATAGTTTCCCTCTACCGAGTTGCTGCTTTCCGGATTCCGCTAAAAGAAAGGAAAGGGAGAAGACGTTGTATATGAGAAAAAAGCATAGAGATAGTCTATAATTCGCCTGAAGTTTGAGGTAGGTCCCTGTGAAGATAAAAGCCACAAGCAAAGCATTGACAAGAATATGGGGTAATCCATATCTGGTAACTATTCCAGGGCTTTCCAGAGTCCTATCCGGGCTCAGGTTGAAGATCAGGACAAGATCGCCAGAGGAATTGTTTTCTACTTCCTTTTTGGCAATGATAAAGCTTTCTTTTTTACCGAGGAATAGCCTGTACAGGAGGGGAAACTCCCCGTTAAGAATTTTTGTAATATTCCATGCCCCGATGAGAATCAATGCCGCACCCAAAAAGCCGAACTGTGAGAGACCAAGAAATGTCCCGACTATTATAAGGACCTGGGATACCGCAATGGGTACACAACAAGAGGATAGAGTTTTTGTTTCCTGTATGGAGACCTGAAAGTTTCCCTTCTCAAAGATATCTTTTAGTTGGACTAAGAAAAGATCTCTGTTTACCTTTTCTATCATGTTAAAATTTAAACACAGAGAATGTAAAAATGCAGTTTTAAAGAATGGGATTGCAAAAATATGTTTTAAAATTTTTGAAGCGATGATAAATTTGATTGCTTCTTGATGCTGGTTTGAGATCAGGAGGCTGGTTGGCGGGGTAGCTCAGTCGGTAGAGCAGGGGACTGA
>QNCQ01000190.1 GCA_003645825.1 Fidelibacterota bacterium | reverse complement strand
GTATTCAATCTACAACTATCTTATTATCCCTCTGGAACTCTTTTTCATAAACTCCAGGATATTCCTAACCTCGGGGCAGCAATCTTCTCTCTCCAGCTCCTCAACCGCCTGCGAGACATTTAAGTTCGATCCATATATCAGTCTATACGCTCTCTTAATGCCAGAAATCGCTTCACGGCTAAATTTCCGCCTTCTTAACCCCACAATATTCAAACCTTCATAGCGCAACGGCTCACCAGCTGCAAGAATGTATGGAGGTACATCCTTTGTTACTCTAAATCCTCCTCCAACAAAGCTATGCTGCCCGATCTTCACAAACTGATGCACCCCAACCATACCGCCAAGGATTGCCCATTCTTCTATCTCAACATGCCCACCAAGATTGACAGCATTTGCCAGTATGACGTTATCACCGATTCTACAATCATGAGCCACGTGGGAATAAGCCATAAGAAGGCAGTTTGACCCAATGATTGTTTTCCATGTTGCTTTTGTGCCCCTGTTAATTGTCACAAACTCCCGAATGGTAGTATTATCCCCGATTTCGACTGTGGTATACTCCCCTTCGAATTTCAAATCCTGAGGAATTTCACCAAGGACAGCATGGTGAAATATCTTACAATTCTTCCCAATCCGAGTTCCTGGAGCTAACACCACATGAGAACCTATCTCAGTACCATCTCCAATAACCACATCATCCATAATATGCGCATACGGGCCGATTTTCACATCATTTCCTATACTGGCATTCTTGCTTATTATCACGGTGCTATCGACCTGATTCATTTACTTCCTATCTACTATCGAGGCTATCATTACCGCTTCTGCTGCAAGATCCCCATCAACAAATGCCTGCCCGTGCATTTTACACATAGAAAGTTTGTAGTTTAGAAGTTTCACCTCAAGACGGAGTTGATCCCCGGGAATCACAGGTTTTCTAAATTTGACATTGTCAATGGCTGCAAAATACGCCAGCTTCTTTTCAGGATTATCGATAGTATTTAAAAGCAGAAACGCACCTGCCTGCGCAAGAGCTTCGATAATAAGTACCCCGGGCATTATCTTTCTCACTGGGAAATGTCCGACAAAATAGGGTTCATTAACCGTAACATTTTTTAGGGCAATAACGTGCTCTTTGGGCACCATGTCGATAATTCTATCAACCATAAGAAAAGGATATCTATGGGGGAGGATAGATTCTATGGTGCCTATATCAAAAAGAGCTCCTTCTATTTTTTCCTTTTGATACTTCTGTTTTATTAACTGCTTTTCATACTCCTTTTTTATCTTTTTCACAAGGTTTACGTTGTGAGCATGTCCGCTTCTAGCAGCTATTACATGTCCTTGAATCGGTACTCCAAGCAGAGCCAGGTCCCCTATAAGGTCAAGTATTTTGTGTCTTACAGGCTCATTGTAGTATCTAAGATCAGAGCTACCTACTACTCCATTGGGGCCAACTACCAGATCTTCTGATAGATTGAACAGCTCTTTTATCTTTTTCATTTCCACATCTGTTAACTCCTTATCAGCAAACACAAGGGCATTACCCAGGCTACCACCCTTTATTAACCCTCTCTCCTTGAGATAAATTACTTCGCTTAAGAAACAGAATGTTCTCGCTGCTGCATAATCTATTTCAAATTCCTCCTGAAGAGAGTACATGGATGAGTACTGAGTTCCAATCCCTGGATACTTGTAATCTATCAAAAAAGTAATCCTAAAATCATCAGCGGGAAGAACATGAATATCCACTCTGTTCTCAGGGTCGGTATATGTTATAATTTTGTCAATTACCAGAATATTTCTTTTCTCTTCAAGTTCTACAATTTTCGCTCTTTTGAGAGCTTTCACAAACTCCATAGCACTTCCATCGCATACGGGTGGTTCTATATTATCCACCTCGATGAGCAGATTGTCAATCTCCAAACCCGCAACTGCAGCGAGCACATGTTCGACAGTGTGTACTTTATACCCGTCCTGGGCTATTGTAGTACCCCGAGAAATATCAACAACGTGATCAATGTCTGCTGGAATCTCGGGGCATCCTTCTACGTCTGTTAGGACAAACTTAATACCAGAGTTTGCAGGTGCTGGTTTAAAAGTTACAGTGCTTTTCACTCCGGTATGCAGTCCTATACCTGAAACCGAGACCGTATTCCTAATAGTTTTTTGATTTCTTTGCATTTTTCCTACCCTACTTTTTTCTCCAGTTCCCTCACCTTCTTAAATAGCTCAGGTAGAGCACTCAGGTATGCCAGTTCTCTATTCGCTTTCATAGCATCCCTTGCTGGATACCCAAATACCTTTGCCCCTGGAGGAATATCCTTTGAAACCCCTGATTGTGCTGCTATCTTTGCATTTTCCCCAATATGAAGATGCCCAGCTATTCCCACCTGGCCACCGCACATAACACAGTCTTCAATCACCGTGCTTCCCGCTATACCTGTCTGAGCAGCAAAAAAGCAATACTTCCCAATTTTTACATTATGCCCTACCTGAATCAGGTTATCAAGCTTTGTCCCCTCACCAATCACAGTATTCCCCACCGTAGCTCTATCAATAGAGCAATTTGCACCGATTTCAACATCGTCTTCTATTATTACCCCTCCTGCCTGTGGAATCTTTACCGTTTTTCCATCAAGTTGGGTGAAACCAAATCCATCACTGCCTACAACCGTCCCTGAGTGAATAATAACATTTCTCCCTATCTGGCAATCATGATAGATGGTAACATTGGGATAGATAACAGTCTTTTCTCCTATCTTCACCCTTTTCCCGATGAAAGTATGACCATACACAACAACATTATCCCCAATAAACGCTCCTTCTTCCACCATAACATAAGGGCCAACGTAAGCAGATGAAGAAATTTCCGCTTTTTCAGAAACTACAGCGGTCTTATGGACTTCGGGTTCGGGCAGAGGAGGCTCTGGCCTGAACTTCCTGATAAGAACCGAGAAAGCATAATTTGGGTTCTTCACATAAATAAGATTCTTATACTCTCCCTTGAAATCTTCCGGGACTATTACCGCTTCCGCCTGTGTTGACTCAAGGTATCTGAAATACTTAGGATTATGCAGGAAGGTAATTTCCCCTTCTTTTGCATGTTGTATTTCTGCAACATCTATAATCAGTGCATTTTCATTCCCTACAAGTCTACCACCTATAAGCTCTGAAATCTGCCTGAGAGTATATTTCATTTTTATTTCATTCTCTTTAATTCATATAAAACCTTATCTGTCAAATCATGTGCAGGATCAGCATACAGTATATTTCCGGCAACGGTATCAAAAATATAATCATAATTTTCTTCTTCACCGATCTTCTGAATAACCTTTTTAATTTTTTCAAGCACGGGTCCTACAAGCTCTGCCTGCTTCTGATATATTTCCCCATTGGGACCCAGCTTATTAACCTGGAAATCCTGAATCTGCCTCTGAAGCTCCATAATCTCCTCTTCTTTTTCCTTACGCCTGGTCTCACTCATGATTAATCGCTGTCTTTCATATTCCTTATTGAGACTATCAAGCTTCGCAAGCAATCGCTGATACTCATCCTGAAGCTTTTTCGCTTCCATGTCAAGTTTCGCCTGAGCCTCTCGTGCCTCATCAAACTCGTTCAAAATTCTCTGAGAATCAACGTACCCTATTTTGATTTGTGCGCTCAGACTCCCCACTATAACCAGCACGAAAACAAATATAATCACAAGAAAAGTTTTCTTCCCCACCTTTACACCTCCTCCAAATTTTTAAAACGGCATTCCAAAGATAAAATGGGTTTTCCACCCTTCAGGTTTCCCATAACCCGTGGTGCCGGGCAGATCAACATCATCAAATCCATATCCAAAATCAAAGCCTATCATACCAAGTGCAGGCATAAAGAACCTTACACCAAACCCGGCAGACCTTTTAAGATCAAACGGATCAGTAACCGATAGATTCTTCCAGGTATTACCTGCATCAAAAAATGTGAGCAGGTATATTGTTGGGTTCTCTGAGAGTAAAACCCTGTATTCAAACGTATATTTAAAATATGTTTCACCTCCATATGGATTCGTAGAATACTTACTCTGACGGGGCCCAACGGAATAGTCATCATAACCTCTTAAAGATATTCCGTAAATCATCCCGGCCCCTCCCATTATGTACCTCTCATCGGGCGGGATAAATGAATCCTTGTAAAGCCTCTTTATAATTCCGAACTCGAGATGATTAAAAATAACAAATTTCCAGAAAGTTGGTGTATAAAATTCGAGAGTGAACTGGTTTTTATAGAAGTCCTCATTACCACCGAGAAAACCTCCTGATAAACAAGACAACCACTCCATTACCGAACCTGTTGTAGTAAACTCCGGTCTATCCCTACTGTCGCGCCGAATGATTTGCGTAATGCTTACACCTCTCGGATTTGGTTCCCCATTAAGTACCTCTTGAAG
>QNCQ01000189.1 GCA_003645825.1 Fidelibacterota bacterium | reverse complement strand
GTGAAGGATAATGGAGAGAAAATTGGTAGCAAGGGCTCACAATATGGGAAGATTTTTCTCAATCCCCAATCATGGGCGATTATATCGGAGATAGCGGATAATGAAAAGAAGGAGATAATTTTTAGATCTGTGGAAAAGTACCTTCTTAAGGAATATGGGCCTCTGCTCCTGGCTCCGGCTTATAAGGAGGTAGATGGGAATATAGGTTACCTATCTAGATATGCTCCAGGAGTTCGTGAAAATGGGGGCGTATACACTCACGCTGCAGTTTGGTTTATCTGGGCTTTGTGCAAAGCCAAAAAGAGGAATCTTTCTTACAGGGTATTAGAATCAATAAATCCGATTTTGAA
Source organism: Fidelibacterota bacterium (assembly GCA_003645825.1). Taxonomy (GTDB): domain Bacteria; phylum Fidelibacterota; class UBA2242; order UBA2242; family B5-G15; genus B5-G15. The sequence continues at coordinate 4,114 of QNCQ01000189.1, read as the reverse complement.
TGGAATGAATCCTGACAGGTATAAGTGTGAACCTTACGTAACACCTGGCAATATTGAGGGTCCGGAATCACCTTTCCCGGGTAAAGGAGCGTGGACGTGGTATACGGGCTCGGCTCAGTGGCTGTACTCTGTGATTATGGAGTGGGTGATAGGAGTGAGGCCGGCCAAAGAAGGACTTCTTATCGATCCGAATCTACCAGATAAGTGGGATAAGGTGAAAGTGAAAAGATACTTCCGTGGGAGTTTATACGATATTGTAATAACTAATGACTCCAAGGACGGTGTGGTGAAATATATTGAAGTCGAGGGTGAAATTATTGAAGGTAAGATTATCCCCCTGGCTACTGATAATTTGATAAAAGTAAAAGTTGTTATTTAAAAATAAGTTAAAAGAGGTTTAAAATGAGAAAGTTATCTTTGGTAACTGGTTTGATATTTTTATTATGGGTGCAGGTACTGCCCCAGAGTAGTTATGATGACTATGTTTTTTTCACTGATAGCCCAACTCCTATTTCTTATGATCCAAGCTGGGGATTTGTGAATCCTCCGAGCTATTTAGAAAGGGTTGGGGAAAAGTTTCCCGTTGACACTGTACATGTTTTTAGAGGACAAAATAGCTTAAAATTGCACTGGATTTCAAAGCCTGGGGGTGATTGGGGGTTTGCTGTTGCTGAAGTAGGATGGCCAGGCCACGATGTGTATCTTCGTGATACTCTTTCCTTCTGGGTTTATTCAGAAGATAGTATAAGGTCTGAGCATCTTCCTCTTATTTACTTAGAGGACCTGTCGAATAGAAAAACCGGTCGCGTTAGCCTTTCGTACTATCATGGTGATATACCTGATAGCCAATGGGTTCAGATTAAAGTTCCGCTTGACACATTTTATTCCATAGCAGGTGATGTGGATTTAACGAAGATAAAAACCATTTTTTATGGCCAGGATATGGACGATACTATTGAGCATACAATGTACATTGATGAAATACGAATGTACGTAGGTAGCCAGAGGGATACAACTCCCCCCAATCCACCTGAGGAATTAACTGCTAAAGGGTATGATAAGCACGTTGATATCTCCTGGGCTCCAAATACGGAAGAAGATGTTTCTTTTTACAACATTTATAGGTCACTTACTGGTTCTTATTACACACTGGTTGGATCCGTTGATAAAGAGTTTACCATTTTTTCAGATTACGTCGGGAGACAAAATCAAACAGTTTACTATAAAATCACCGCTGTTGATAGGAACTACAATGAATCTGATTTCTCTGATGTAGTGGAAGCATCAACTGTTGCTCTTTCCGATGAAGAGTTGCTTACTATGGTTCAAGAAGCTACTTTTAGATATTTCTGGGATTTTGCTCATCCAGTCTCAGGAATGGCATACGAAAGAATTCCCGGTAGTAAAGTAGTCACAATAGGAGGTACCGGTTTTGGAATAATGGCAATATTAGTTGGAATAGAACGTGGTTTTATAACGAGAGAAGAAGGAGCTCAAAGGGTTTTGAAGATACTTAACTTTCTTGAGAATGCAGATAGGTTTCATGGAGCTTTTCCACACTGGATGAATGGTGAGACAGGAAAGGTTGTTCCTTTCAGCCAATATGATAATGGTGGAGATCTGGTTGAAACTTCCTATTTGATGCAAGGGTTACTGACAGCAAGGCAATATTTTAATCTTGATAATGACACAGAAGTACAGATTAGAAATAAAATAACAACTCTATGGGAGGAGGTCGAATGGGATTGGTATAGACGAACTGAGACAAGTAATTATCTTTACTGGCATTGGTCACCTAACTATGAGTGGGCTATGAATATGCCCATTGTGGGTCCAAACGAATGCATGATAACTTATCTCCTGGCGATTGCTTCTCCTACTCACCCAATTCCTGCAAGTATGTATTATGATGGTTGGGCAAGTAGTCCTGACTATTATAATGGTAATACCTATTATGGTTACACCCTATGGGTAGGAAGGAACACAGGAGGGCCTTTATTTTTCACTCATTATTCTTTTTTAGGATTTGATCCCCGGTATAAGAAAGATAGCTTCGCTAATTACTTTAAGAATAATCGAAATCAAACTTTTATAAACAGAGCTTACTGTATTGAAAATCCAGAAGGACATACAGGGTATGGGGAAAATTGCTGGGGTTTGACAGCATGTGATGATCCTCTTGTTGGTTATCTTGCTCATGAACCAATACCTGAGAAGGATAATGGAACCATTGCTCCCACAGCAGCCCTCTCGTCTTTTCCTTATACACCTGGGGAGTCTATGGAGGCGTTGAAGTATTTTTACAACGAACTGGGAGATGGTCTCTGGGGGGTGTGTGGTTTTAAAGATGCATTTAATCTTGATTTAAATTGGTATGCAGGGTCATATCTTGCGATTGACCAGGGCCCAATTATTGTAATGATAGAAAATTACCGAACTCAACTCCTTTGGAACTATTTCATGTCAAATCCCGAGATTAGTTCTATGCTTGAAGCTATTGGCTTTGTGCCGGATTCTACAGACTATGTGAATGAAGAATTCACTTATGCTGCTGAATTTGAACTAATTGGAAACTTTCCGAATCCGTTTAATAGCGTTACGAAAATAAAATTTAACTTACCTGATAAAGGTCTGGTTTCACTTACCATTTACAATTATCTAGGGGAAAAGATATATTCTTTGTTTAAGGAGTGTGGTAAAGGATATGGTGAGATAGTGTGGGACGGGAAAGATAGCACTGGAAATGTGGTTCCTAGCGGTATATATTTTTATGTTGTTGAATTTGATGGAATGCTCAATAGTGGAAAAATGGTGATTCTCAAGTAAGATAGTTAATGAAGAAGGTTCTATTTATATTTGCAGTTTTTCTGTGTTTGCTAAAGTTTATTGGTTGTCATAGGGAATCGGCAAGAAGAGAGATAGTATTTTGGGCATTTGGTGCTGAGGGCGAGAATGTAAAACCTCTGATAAGAGAGTTTTCCGATTCTACTGGTGTAAAAGTTAAACTTCAAACAATACCCTGGACTGCCGCGCATGAAAAACTGCTTACAGCTTATGCAGCGGGAGCTATGCCCGACATATGTCAGCTTGGTAATACCTGGATACCTGAGTTTGTGGCATTGAATGCTGTCGTGCCTCTTGATGAATTTATAGAAAGATCAGAGCGTATCGATAGAAATTTTTACTTCCCAGGGATATGGGAAACGAATATATTGGAAGGAAAGGTATTTGGCATTCCGTGGTATGTTGATACTCGTGTTGTTTTTTACAGGAAAGATCTGATTCGTAAAGCTGGATATACGAACTTTCCCAAAACTTTTGATGATCTTTTAAAATTATCCAGAGCAATCGTTTCTGGTAAATTGGCAAAATATGCGATACTGCTTCCAGTAAATGAGTGGAATATCCCCGTTTTATTTGGCTTACAGTTTGGTGCAGATTTTCTAAAGGAAAATAATTGTTATGGAGATTTCAGCAGTTCTGAGTTTCAGGAAGCTTTTGATTATTTGCTGGGATTTTATAAGGAGAAACTTGCACCGGTTAGTCTTACAGAAGTTTCAAATATCTATCAGGGTTTCTCCGTTGGTTGCTTTGCAATGTTGATAACAGGGCCCTGGAATCTTGGGGAGTTTAGAAAAAGGCTGCCGGACAGTTTAATAAAAGAGTTGGGAGTAGCTCCAATCCCCTCAATTTGTGACACAAGCTATCCAGGTTATTCCTTAGCTGGGGGTTCGAGCCTTGTTGTGTTCAAAAGTGCTTCGGCAAAGGCTGAAGTATTCAAACTTATTGAATTTCTCTCACGGCCAGTAAGTCAGGTGAAATTTTACAGGCTTACTGGTGATCTGCCGGCAAGGCTGGAGTCGTGGGAAATATTGCTCAAAACGGAAGATGAGGCATTAAAAGCATTCTATTTACAGTTGACAAAAGTTAAGCCAACTCCTAAAATCCCAGAGTGGGAACAAATCGCAATGAAGCTACAAGAATACCTGGAGTATGCTGCTCATGAGAAATTTGCTACGGATGAGACTTTGAAGCGGCTTGATTCTGAGATTAATATGATGCTTGAGAAAAGAAGATGGCTATTGAATCGGTGTAAGAAGTGAGAGACTTTATT
>QNCQ01000188.1 GCA_003645825.1 Fidelibacterota bacterium | reverse complement strand
GTAAAGGGAGCAGACATTGCTCCAATAATAGGTCCGGTCAGGGAGGGAATAGCTGAAGTTAGTATTCTTATTGATACTGTTAAATTCATGTTGTTGAGTCAGCCATTTTCTCCATTGGGTATTGATATCTCTTCATTAGATTCTCTTAAAAAGGTGATTGGTGAGCTGGATGAGCTGCTTTCGGGTAAAGAGTATCCCATAGGACCGGAGAACGAAGGCAAGGTTATAAAACCTCTTGCTATTTTGGAAAACATGCCAGGCGGTGGGCTTAATGATGTTTTCATGGATTTTTATAGACAAGGCGAACAGCAGTCATATACTTTTGGAGGGATTTTCCCTTATGGGATAACGAATGACATGTATGCGATGATAGAATCTGATGCGGTTTTCAATAATGATGACTCAAGGGAGGACTTTGAAAATCGTCTTAGTGAGCTTGAGACAGAATGGTCTCAAGAACCGGTTAGCCCGGATGACCACTTTGGAATAGCGCTTGTGAAACTGTACAAACTTCTGACTGATGAACAAATTTATGCGAGTTTTGACACCCTGTTTGATTATCTTGATAGAGGCAGAATTGACAGTGTTGTGTTAAAGTATACCTGGGAGGATTTCGACTACAGTGATGGAATTTCCGAGATACGCTTTCACATAAACCAGTATATCAATGCGGAGGAGGTTACAAATTTTGTCGTGTTGTTCAAAGACGATGATGGATACGAAAGGTATGAAATTGGCGATACAACGGACTTTGATGTTGCCTTTGTAACTGTGCCTCAGGTAAAGGTTGTTACAGAAGCTATCTCAATTGCATGTGACGCTTTACAGGAAATAGTGGATGGCATAATTTCTATGTATGAAGAGCTTGATAGAATTTTCATTCTTGATCTTGACCCATCGATGCTTGATTTCTCTGAAGTGGATAGTGATTCCGATCTCGTTCTAATTTTTGAGAGAGCCAATCCAGATTTTCTAACTCTAACAGATTACGGGGTCCAGAAATTTCATGAAATAGGGGTTCAACTTGAAAATGCATTTTTCGAGTTAAAGAGGTTTTTCGAGAATATGTACTTACTTGCTCAGGCGGTGTATCCTTATCAGGAAGATTTTAGTATTGATGGAGATGATTTTATTTTCGACACATTTCTTGCAAAGGAAATAGCAACCGCTGTCTGGATGGATTTTGCCTATCCCGATTCCACAATTTATATAGATGGTGAGAGAGTTAATCTATCAGCATGGTTTGACAATCCTCCGGGTAGTTTGCTTCAGGTATGGAAAAACTATGTTTTTGGTGTCGATAGCACGCTCGGAGGTATATTCCCCGATAGATATAAAGAAGGTATGATAGTCGAGGATGTATTGCCGATGGAGTATAAACTCTCGCCAGTTTACCCAAATCCATTTAACCCTGCAGCCTTTATTGTTTTTGAGCTACCAAAGGCTTCTTCTGTAGAACTTACTATTGTAAATCTCCGCGGGGAAATAGTGGCAACGCTTGAAAATAGTTATCTAAGTCCAGGGAGAAAAACCTATATCTGGAATCCAGGAACGCTGCCATCAGGTACGTATATATGTGTTCTAAGAGCCGGTAACAGGGTATTCACAAGAAAATTGACTTTGCTAAAGTAAAGTTTTGAAAAAGGAAATATTTCTATCTCTTTTATTTTGCTCATTTACGATTGCTCAACAGGTGGGGATTGAGCAAACTTTACAGAATATTTTAGGATATAGATTTAGCTTTCAATTTCTATCCGCTGATTCCTCAGTTAACAGTGTTAATTATCAATTTCTTAATATTTACAGTAAGAGAACGAACTGTGTAAAAACTCTTTCTTTCACTGAGAGGCAAGCTCTTTTTTCACTAAGACCTCCGTTATCTTTTGTAGGGCAAGGAAAATTTAATCTAGCATTGACCCTTGTTCGAGATGAAATAAGATTCAACAACGAGAAAGACCTGACCTCGGTCATCACAGATTATTTTCTGGACTACAATAATGTTAATTTAAGAGCATCGTTTAATGGGACCAGAAAATTAATCTATTTTGATTTCGGCTGTGGATTTGCCGCCTCAGATGGAATTGTAAAAATAAGATCTTATCCTTACTCAAATGATGAGCTTATGAATAGGTTTTTCCTTGATTGGCTTGAGCCGACATTTGGGAAAAGGCTTTTTACCAGAGTCAAAGTATCCAACATGAGATTAACCACGTCATTTTTAAAAAGGGGAAAAATCCTTTCTCCGGGTTTTTTAGTCTCAAAGCGGATTAGTAATAATGATATTGAGATCGAATATAGTAACAGCTCGAACAAAGAGGAGTTAACAGGAAGCAGAAAATTAACAGTACCATTTGATATTAATTCTAGTATTGTGGGATTTTTCTTGGAAGATAATGCTAAAAGAATGGTATTGAGCCTGCTACTTTTTGAAGATAAAATATTTCTTGACACTGATAATAATCCTCCAGCTTTTACCGATTTTGAAAGTCTTGGATACTTTAAGCTTTATAGAAAAGGAGTGTCTATATCATCGCTGTTCAAATTTAAAAAAGCGGTATTTGAAGCTGGGGCATCTGGGTATACGTTTACCTCAAAATTAGATATGCGCACACCAGTTCTCGGATATTTCTCAAAGATTTTACCAATATCACATGGTGTCGAAGGCAATATCGATAACGGAAAAGCACACTTTTGGCACTTGTCATTACAAAACAAACACAATTTTTTGTTTTTCAAGGATGTGGCAAACATATCCTATTCATACGGTTGTTTAACTTCTACTGTTAATGGGGAAGCAAAACTTGAGTTTGGATTGGTTTCCACTCCAATTCACGGTGAGCTAAAGTATTTGATTCATCTTTTTGATATTGCCTACCGTATTTCTCTTCCACTTGAAAGCTTGGGGATACACTTCATGATAAACCAGTTTATACCTTTTGTTAAAAGGCTCGATAAGAGCAAAATAAAATTTCGTAAAGAGTATCCGGACAGAAAGATCTCTTATAAAGGAGGATTTAAATTTAGTATTTCGATAGATTTTCCACTTGATTAGTTTTTTAGTCAGTGCTCGATAGTATTCAGGCGTCCCGAATTTGTAAAATAGCCTGAGCCTGAAAGTGGAGATGTGAAAAAAGAGTTTTATCTATTACTTCGTAAGATTGAACTGTCTAAAAGCTATGGGGTTTTTTAGAATATATTACTTTACCTCCTACGATTGTCATTTCCACCCTTGTTTTTAGAATTTCTTCTTCAGGGCAATCAAGAATATTTTTATCCAGTACAGTGAAATCTGCCAGGTAGCCGGGCTTTATTTTGCCTTTGTAATCTTCTTTAAAGGAAGCATAAGCTGGCCATGTAGTAAGCATTTTTAAGGAGGTTAGTCTATCCACCTTTTCTTCTGGGAACCAACCCTTTTGTGGTTTTCCCGATGTATCCTTTCTTGTTACAGCCGCATAGAAATTCAGAATAGGGTCAGCAGGTTCAACGGGACAGTCGGTCCCGGCGGGTATTATCGCTCCATTTGAGATTAATGTTTTCCATGCATAGCTGTATCTGGCTCTTTTTTTACCGATTCTTGCTGGTACCCATGGCATATCCGAAATACAATGGACAGGTTGCATTGATGGAATTATCCCAAATCTGGCAAAAGCCTCAAAAGATGTCAGGTACATTGTTTCTCCATTGATCAAGAATTTTCTTTTCTGCGGAAATAGTATTTGCGAGTGTTCTATTCTCCACCTGAGTTTTTTGGTGTTTTCTCCAGCCGATTCTATGAAAGTTTTAAGGACAAAATGGCAAGCTGAATCACCTATTGCATGGGTTGCTACCTGATAGCCTGTTTCCTTTGCTGTGTTGCAGATTTCCAATAGGTCACGATGTGCAATTAAGGATAGTCCTCTACTGCTCGGTTCATCTTCATATGGTTCAAAGAGCAGGGCGCCACGAGAGCCCAGAGCACCATCAGCAAAAGTTTTTATAGTTCTTATTGTGAGAAATCCTGTTTTGTCGGGTATTAGTGGTTTATTCCCTTGCATGAATTTTATCAGGTTTTCGGGGCTGGATTCGTTGCCTACCATTAAGTACACTCTTAGTGGAAGTTCGTTATGTCTTTCAAGCTTCCTGAACAGGGGTATAAGAGAAACGTCCAAATAGGCGTCGTGAACTTCTGTAAGCCCCATTGAGCTAAAATACTGCAGAGCTCCCTTGATGTATTTTTCCTTTGTTGCAGGATCTTCTTCAGGAATATATTTTGTAACTAGATTTGTAGCTTTATCGATTAAAACTCCTGAAGGGGTTCCATCTTCAAGTCTTAGAATTTTTCCTCCTTTGGGGTCTGGAGTATTTTTATCAACCCCGGCAATTTCGAGAACCTTAGAGTTTACCCATACTGCGTGACCATCTACCCTGTATAGCAGGATAGGTTTGGTTTTACTTATCTCATCGAGGGTAGTTTTATTTGGAAACTTCTTTGTTTCCCAGTTGTTCTGGTCCCATCCT
>QNCQ01000187.1 GCA_003645825.1 Fidelibacterota bacterium | reverse complement strand
GTAAATTCTTTGCTTTCTAGCTGCCTCATAATACCGTACGTAGATTTTATCAACATTAAGGCCAACAAGCATCTTAAGATGTTTTTCCTTCAATGCCCCGCTTTCATAAAGAGTTCTTGGAGTTTCGCACAACTCCCTAATCCCCGAAAAATAGAAAAAACCGACTAAAAATTTAAGTTCCTCGCTGTTGTCAATGAGTGTTTGAAGACGCTCCTTTAAAGATTTTTCCCCGCTATTGGTGATGAACGTACCCATTTTGATCCGGTCCCTTTCCTTAAGTTTGAGCTTTTATTGAGAGTATCCATTTTGTAAACCACTTAATGATTCCCCTATAGGCAAAAGTCCCTTAACCTGTTCTCTCGTAACTTTAAAATTTCTTTTTCCTCCAACCCTATCATAACTTATTGTCATATAATATCAACCTGAAAACTAAAAATCAAGCTATTTTAGCGACGTTAGCTGTACGGTTTGTTCATGCGGTAAAAAAGATTAAAAGGATAACAGATGAGGAATTGATAGAGATATTTATGTGTCATCGGGTAAAATGCCCGGGGTTTGGTCTATAAGCTGCTATTAATCTGAATGGCTATGTAGTGAAATCCATGATTGTGTCAATAATTTTGTTGTAGAGATAGGTCGGTCTCTCCTTTTTCACGTTGGATTGTTTTTAATATGAGATATTAGGTAGAACCAGGCACAGATTTATTCTGTTTTTTTATCTGATTTCAACTTGATTTTGTCTCAGGTTCTTTCCTCTGGGCTTACTTGTTTTAGAAACGCAAAATGGTTAAATTGAATCGGTCAGTTTTGGCTGATGTTATAGAGGGAGATATGGCAGGAAAAGTTGATGAAGAGCTGGTGAAGAAAATTGCTAAACTTGCCAGGATAACTCTGTCTGACGAGGAAGTGAAAAAATACTCTGAACAACTGGCGAAAATTGTTGGCTATGTGGAACAGTTGAATGAGATTGATACATCAAATGTTGAGCCGTTGTCCCATGTGCAGGAGGTTGTAAACTCCTTCAGGGATGATGTGGTGAAAGAGTCTCTTGATATAGATGAAGTGTTGAAAAATGCTCCAGAAACTGAGGGAAATTTCTTTAAAGTTCCGGGAGTGATAAAGAGAAACGAATAGTATGAAAGTACTTGGAGTAATACCTGCAAGGTTTGCTTCTACCAGGTTTCCAGGTAAGCTTCTTAAAGAGATAAAAGGAAAAACCGTGATAAGAAGGACTTTTGAAAGTGCTTCCAGGAGTAGTCTTATTGATAGATTGGTAGTGGCGACGGATGACAGGAGGATTCTTAAAGAGGTGGAGTCTTTTGGATGTGAAGCTTTCCTCACTCCGGGTGAATTAAACTCAGGGACGGAGAGGATAGCATATCTTCTAAAAGAATATGGGTTTAAGGATTTTGATTTCGTTGTTAATATCCAGGGAGATGAGCCTTTTATCTCGGGTGAATTAATAGATGATTGTATTAGGGCTCTTTCTGAGGATCCCTCCGCAGCTATTTCTACAGCGGGTCGAATAGGAATAAAACATACTGAATTGAAAAATCCGAATGTTGTGAAGGTTTTAGTGGATAAATGTGGATACGCGATATATTTCACCCGGCAGGATATCCCCTTTATCAGGGATAAAGATTTTTGCTTTGATGTTCATCCTGCTCTTGTTCATCTTGGACTATATGTTTATCGAAGGGAGTTTCTTGAGAATTATGACAATATGGAGGATTCTATTCTTGAGAAAATGGAAAAGCTGGAGCAACTCCGAGCTCTGGAAAATTGTTATCGCATAAAGGTTGTAAAGACTGATAAAGATTCCCTTGGGATAGATACTGTTGAGGATTTATTACTTGCTGAGAAGATGTTAGAGTCGTATGAATTCTGAAAAGGGTACGAAGTATATATTTGTTACTGGTGGAGTTATTTCTGGACTTGGGAAGGGGATTGCGTGTGCCTCTATTGGTTACATACTGAAGGCCAGGGGGTTGCGGGTAAATATCCAGAAGTTTGATCCATACATCAATGTTGATCCGGGTACAATGAGTCCTTATCAGCATGGGGAGGTTTATGTCCTTGATGATGGTGCAGAAACGGATCTTGACCTGGGGCACTATGAGCGGTTTATTGACATAGACATGAAGAAGGAGAATAATACTACAACGGGCCAGGTTTATTACGAGGTGATAAAAAGAGAAAGGAAAGGAGACTATCTTGGTGCCACTGTACAGGTAATCCCGCATATTACCGATGAGATAAAAAGGAGGATACGGAATATATCTCAATCCAGGAAGTACGATGTGGTTATTACTGAGGTCGGTGGGACCGTGGGTGATATAGAGAGTCTTCCTTTTCTGGAGGCCATAAGGCAGTTCTGTCTGGAAGTTGGACATGGAAATTTTCTTAACATACACCTGACTCTTGTACCGTATATAGAAACCAGCGGCGAGATCAAGACGAAACCAACTCAGCACAGCGTGATGAAACTGAGGGAGATCGGGATACAGCCCGATATTTTGTTGTGTAGAAGCAAGTATCCTCTGACGGATGAGGTAAAATCCAAGATTGCTCTTTTCTGCAATGTCTCAAAAGGGGCTGTCATTAATGCTCTTGATGTTGATACTATCTATGAGATACCTCTGATGTTCGACAGACAAGGGCTGGGAGATCTAATACTGGAAAGGCTGCATCTTTCAGCGAAGGAGTCTCAGTTTGAGGATCTTACCCTCTTTGTGAAAAAAATCAGAAATCCCTCAGATGAGGTTACGATTTGTATCTGTGGTAAGTACACTCAGCTGAGGGATGCTTATAAATCGATTATTGAGTCATTTACTCATGCTGGTGTAGCTAATGATTGCAGGGTGAACCTGAAGTGGGTAGAAGCTGAGGACGTTGAAGGTTTCAGTGATCCAGAGGGGATTCTGGGAGACGTAGATGGGCTTCTGGTTCCTGGAGGATTTGGGGAAAGGGGGATTGAAGGGAAGATAAAAGCGATAAAATTTGTAAGAGAAAGGGGTATTCCTTTCTTCGGCATATGCCTTGGGCTTCAATGTGCAGTTATAGAATTTGCCCGGAACGTGTGTGGTCTTAAGGAGGCAAACAGCACGGAGTTTGATGAGGATACTCCAAATCCAGTAATTGACCTGATGGAAGAGCAGAAGAGAATAGTGGAAAAAGGCGGGACAATGCGATTAGGGGCGTATACCGCTGTGTTGAGTAAAGGGACAAAAACTTTTGAGTTGTACGGAAAAAGAAATATATCAGAGCGACATCGGCATAGGTATGAGGTTAATAACAAATATCTGGACATTTTAACTCAGAATGGGCTGGTGGTAGCCGGGGTAAACAAGGAACTGAACCTTGTGGAGGTGATAGAGCTCAGGGATCATCCGTGGTTTATCGCGTGTCAATTCCATCCTGAGTTCAAGTCCAGGATAGGGAAACCCCATCCTCTGTTCAGGGGATTTGTCAGAGCTGCTCTGGAGTATAAACGGGCGAAAGGTGAGTAAGGTAGTCGAGGTTGGCAGAATAAAGATTGGTGGTGGAAATCCTTTGGTATTCATAATGGGTCCCTGTATGATTGAATCCAGGGACCATGCACTTCGCATGGCGGAGAAACTAAAAGGTTTAGCGGAGAGGTTGGGTTTTCCTTTGATTTACAAAAGTTCATACGATAAGGCAAATAGAACCTCAATTCGCTCTGACAGGGGTCCCGGACTTGAGAAAGGTTTAAAGGTACTGGAGGAAGTTAAGAGAGAGTTTGAGGTCCCAGTGCTTACCGATATACATGAACCTTCTCATGCTGAGCCTGTTGCGTCTGTTGTTGATGTCCTTCAGATTCCGGCTTTTCTCTGCAGGCAAACTGATCTTATTCTTGCAGCTGGCAGAACAGGCAAGCCCGTGAACGTCAAGAAAGGGCAATTTGTATCGCCCTATGATGTCAGGTATATTGTTGAGAAATTGGAGTTTGCGGGCAATAGGAAAATACTTCTGACTGAGAGAGGGACCTGTTTTGGATACAGCGACCTTGTTGTTGACTTCAGGTCAATCGCGGTGATGAAAAAGACTGGCTATCCTGTGGTTTTTGATGCAACTCATAGTGTTCAAAGAAGGGGAGGGGAGACCACCGGGGGAGATAGGGAATTTGTGCCTGTTCTGGCGAAGGCAGCGGTTGCCTCCGGGTGTGACTGCCTGTTTTTTGAGGTTCATGATGACGTAGCGAGTGCAAGAAGTGATCGAGATTCCCAGCTTCCTTTTGATTTACTTCCGGGATTAGTATCTGAACTTCTTAGTCTTTCAAAAGCGGTTAGTGGAGAGTAAAATGGAACTGGAAAAGCTCAAGGAAAAGCTGAAAAAAGTAAAAGTATTGATAACGGATGTTGATGGCGTTTTGACGGATGGGTCATTGTACATAGGTAATGGAGGCAATGAATTTAAGAGATTTAATGTTCTTGATGGAGCGGGTATAGCTTTATTAAAGGCAGCAGATATCCCTTTAGT
>QNCQ01000186.1 GCA_003645825.1 Fidelibacterota bacterium | reverse complement strand
TACCGACAGCGGGACATCTGCAATGAGCGACCGTCAGTGGTCGGGATTGGTAGTAGGAGATGAAGCATATGCAGGTAGCAGAAGTTTCTATCATCTCAAGGAAATTGTCCAGGAAATAACGGGGCTGGAGTATGTTATCCCCACCCACCAGGGAAGGATGGCAGAGTTTTTACTATTTTCAAACCTTTTTAAAGAGGGGGACATAGTTCCCACTAATACCCATTTTGACACAACCCGCGCAAATGTCGAATACCAGAAAGCTGTAGCAGTTGACGTTGTAATTAAAGAAGCAAAAGACCCGGCTCTGGAATATCCATTTAAGGGGAACATTGATATCAACAAACTCAAATCACTAATAGAACATTATGGACCTGAGAGAATACCCCTCGTTATGATTACCATCACTAACAATAGCGGGGGTGGGCAACCGGTTTCCATGCACAATATAAGGGAAACAAAGGAATTGTTATCGAAGTATGGCATCCCGCTTTTTTTCGACGCCTGCCGCTTCGCCGAGAACGCTTACTTCATAAAAATGCGGGAATCAGAATACAAAAACAGGACGATCCCGGAAATAGTTCGCGAAATGTTTTCTTATGTTGATGGATGCACTATGTCAGCTAAGAAGGATGGTCTCGTCAATATTGGAGGGTTCATAGCTCTCAGAGACAAAGAACTCTATCAGAAAATTACCACCATGATGATTCTTATGGAAGGATTTCCGACATATGGCGGACTTGCCGGCAGAGATATGGAAGCTATTGCTTTGGGGCTGAAAGAAGTGTTAAATGAAGCCTATCTGGAATACAGAATTAATCATGTAAAGTACTTAGGTAACCTGCTAATAGAAGCAGATATCCCCATAATAAAACCCACTGGAGGGCATGCTGTCTATATAGACGCAAAATCATTTTTGCCTCATATTCCTCAAGAACAGCTCCCCGCCCAGACTTTGACTGTCGAACTATATCTCAAAGGAGGGATAAGGGCTGTTGAAATTGGTACATTGATGTTTCCACCAACAAAGGATGAAAACGGAAATCTAAAATATACAGACATGGAGCTTGTACGCCTGGCAATTCCACGAAGGGTATATTCTTATGCTCATCTTGAATACGTAGCAGACACCGTAGCTACGATCTGGAAGTATGCTGAAAAGCTAAAAGGCTACAAAATAATTTATCAGCCCAGGTTCCTGAGACATTTCACAGCAATTTTGGAACCTCTCTAAAAACGTGAACACCGAGAGGCTCTCCACAAATATTTTACTTGACCCACACAATTTGTGAGATTATATTACCACGCAATTTAAATGGAGGTACAATGGAAGATATAACATGCCCTGAGTGTGGTGGTGTTTTGACCGAGGAACAACTCAGAGAATCTCTGGTTTGCCCTCACTGCAAGACAAATTTAAGGAACAAAAAATACATAGATTTCCTGGAACTCCTAGTGTACCATGATATTATTGACGACGTTGACTTCTTTGATATGAATCTCTATAAGGATGAGATGCTCTCCAGCGAGACAGAAGATTATGATGAACCCGAAATAGACCCCGCGAGCTTCGAGAAAAAGCGGGAAATATGGAGCGAGTTTGAGGATGAGCTGGAGTTTGAAGAGGAATACAGTGAAACCGAAGAGGACGCATGGGACATAGAGTATGATATTGATGAGGAAGAAGAAAATGATGAAGACCTTGACGAGGATCTCGGAGATTTAGAGGAAGAATAGAAATAGAAAGGAACCCATCATGGAAGAAAAAGGGCAGATGAAGCAGCTTAAAATAGAGATTCCAAAGGAAGTTGCAGAGGGTAAATACAGCAACTTCACGGTTATATCACATTCCCCGGCAGAATTTGTAATAGATTTTGCCCGTATTATGCCCGGGCAAAATCAGGCTGTGGTACAGACCCGCGTAATACTAACCCCTATCCATGCGAAGACCCTGCTCTTGACTCTTATGGACAACATTAACAAGTTTGAGCAGAAATTCGGAGAGATCCGGATCCCTGAAAAAGAGATGAACATTCCATTCTCTCCAGATAATGAATTGCCCAATTAGTTATTCATTCCTCTTTTCAACCAGATAAATAGTGTGAGCATGAACCCCAGGGAAGACACCCACTTCTGCTTTTATCTTAAATCCAGCCTTTTTTAGCCTGCTTCTCAGAGTAGCTTTATTGAACATTTTGATCCTATGGGTTCTTTTTCTGAACTTCCTGACAAGGCCATGAAGCCAGGATTCGGTGTATATAGAAAAGAGGATAAACTTTTTGCTCACTCTCTGGAATTCTTTTAAAACGGCAATTACACTTTCGAGACTGTCAAAGTGTTGCAGCAACCTGAAATCAAAAACGACGTCAAAACTGGCCTCTTTAAAGGGGAGGTTCAGCACATCACAGTTCACCCAGCACCTTATCCACTTATGGGTTGCCTTTGCATAACTGAGAGCGTGAATATTTAAATCCCCGCAGACGAGCGCCAAACACAGTTTGGACAGAAGGGGAACAAAGCGCCCATAGCCACAAGGAACGTCAAGTATGGTCAAATCTTCCTTTCTGATCCCGGACAGGAGTTTTTTTACTATAGCCAGTTCCCGTAGAGAAAGGAGCCTCTGATCAATCCCCCGATATCTGGTGCGGGCATATCTCCTAACCCCGCTATTACTCTTCCAGGTAATCTCATTCCTCTTCATACTCCTCGACAAAATATTAATACTTCTTGACTTTTCAAATTCAAATTTTCTATATTTTTAAGAGTATGAAAAGAGGTTTTTCCCTATTTAGCTTCCAGCATCTAGTTGCGGTTTTTATTACGGTTCTTTCCATCTATATCTTTCTACATATACTTGAAAGGTGCGACCCTGAAAAATTGAAGAGACGTTTTAACGTTCCCCTGGCAATACTTCTAGTGTTTCAGAACATTCTATGGCGAATTATTTTCTTTGCCAGGGGAGATTTCGATGTTAAATGGGATCTTCCCTTACACGTTTGCAGCGTCACCCAGTTTTTGCTTGCATACCACCTTGTAAGACCCTCAAAAACTGTATTTAATGTCACTTACTACTGGGTTATTGCAGGTTCTACTTTTGCACTGGTAATTCCAGATCTCCAAGAAGGGTTTCCCTCCGTCCGGTTCTTTGAAATGTTTGCCTCACATGGGTTGTCTATTTTTACTGTTTTATACCTGATGATCATACAAAAAAACTTCCCAACGAATAATAGCTACTGGACAGCCTTCGCCGCTTTAAATATACTTGCTCTCATCGATGCCCCTGTAAATATTATAACAAAAGGGAACTATTTATACCTGAGAAGTGTCCCGGAAGTGGACTTTGAACCCATTAATTGGCTTCCACCATGGCCATGGTATATCCTGGTTCTTGAAATTTTCTTTCTAATTATTTACTGGCTGATTTATCAACCTTATGCTCTATACGAAAAGCATTTAGAGGTGAAGAGCGCGGGAAATCACAGCTAAGAACGTCCTCGAATCCGCTCTGCAATACACCTAGTATACACAGGATTTGTACCACAACAGCCTCCCACAATCTCTACCCCGAGACTCTTTATTTTCACAATATTATCGCAAAAGAAATCCGCTGACTCAGGATAGAAAATGTTCCCATCTTTCACCTCAGGAACTCCAGCATTGGGCTGGATTATTACGGGAGAGGTTACAGACTTCCTTATGAGTCTTGCTAACTCTATCATTGTGTCACTTCCTATGGAACAATTCGCACCCACAGCGTCAGCTCCCTCATCCAGAGCTTTCTCCATGCAATCAGGGACACTATTTCCCATTATGGTAAAAAATCCTGTGGGCTTCTTCTCAAAAGTCATTGTAGCCAGTAGCAATTTATCACTAACAGTTCTCACTCCTTTGATAGCTGCCAGCATTTCATTAATATCGAATATTGTCTCAATTATGAACAAATCAACACCTGCCTCATCAAGGTAAGAAGCTTGTTCGGCGAAAATATCCACAGCTTTTTCAAAGTCAAGCAGACCAAACGGCTTTAACATCTCACCAGTGGGACCGATGTCCCCTGCTACAAAGACTTTACCTCCTGCAGCTTCCCGGGCAATCTCCACAGCTACTTTGTTTACTTCCTCCTGCTTACCCTTCAACTCTGTCTTCGATAACTTGAGAGCCGTCCCTCCAAAAGTGTTCGTTGTTATAACTTCGGCCCCAGCGGAAATATAGCTCTCATGTACACTCTTCACAGCTTCAGGATTTTCAAGGTTAAATATTTCGGGTGGCTTCCCCTGTTCCAGGCCTTTTTCCATTAACATCGTACCCATAGCACCATCGAATATGAGACCTTCCTGGTTGATTTTCTCTCTGAGATCCATCATTCTTCCACCCCCACAAGCTTTTTTGCTACACTTACAGCCTCAACTGCATTTTGCCCATAGCCATCTGCTCCGATATCATCAGCCCATTTTTGGGTAACTGGCGCACCGCCAACAATCACCTTAAACCTTTCTCTGAGATTTTCTTTTACAAGAAGCTCAACTAGTTCCTTTTGTTTTACCATTGTAGTAGTCAGAAGAGCTGAAACCCCAATAATATCAACGTCATTTTTGACAGCCTCCTCCACAAATCTATGTAAAGGAACATCCG
>QNCQ01000185.1 GCA_003645825.1 Fidelibacterota bacterium | reverse complement strand
TCATGCTGGTGCATGGATCCCCGATGACGTGCATTCGCCATGTATCGATGCCGGGCATCCGGATGACGATTATTCAATGGAGCCGGAGGATAATGGGGATAGAATAAATATAGGTTGTTATGGAAATACTTCTGAGGCATCTTTATCAGGGCCCACATTGCAGGAGATGGTTTATCATAGTTTCCCTTTGAATTTATGGGTGATGATAGGTGTGCCCCTGATTCCTGTGGATGGGGATCCTCTGCTGGTTTACGGTGATGATTTTGGTGGAGAGATGCCGGATGGAGCGTGGAGCTGTATCAGGTGGACATGTGAAGATTCTGTTTCAGAGTATTATGAATATGGTGATGGGACAATATACCAGCCACCTGATTGCTATCCGGGGATAAGCCATTTTGTATGGCAGAATACCGGTGCTCCTGTTGATGTGGATGTGCAAGGTACAGAACTTACAGTACCGTGTACACTAACAGTAGCACAGGCTCCAGCTGTTGACTGGTATCCTCCTGCCCCAGGATTTAACATGTTTGCGAACCCCTATCCTTACACAATTGATTGGTCTAACTCTTATGTTATCAAGTATTCTGAGAATGGAGTTGAGAATTTAACCTTGCCTGAGGCAGCAGCTGAGGGTTATATAAGTCAGTATGCTTACCTTTGGGACCATGAGAATGGAGATTATGAAATAATTGTCCCTCAGAATACAATCCTGGATACGGTTTCTGTGTGGAGAGGTTTTTGGTTTATTCAGCTTGACTCAGTAACTAATTTAAAGCTGGTAATACCAAATAGAAGAGTTGATGTTAGAATTCCTCCTGTTTCTCCATTTTTCTGTATTGGAAAACAGAGTGGTGATGTTCGAAACATGAGGTTTGAAGGAAAAGAGGTGAAAAGATTAGCTTCTTTGTCCAGCAGATTCACACTGAAGAAAGCTACAATTAGTCAGGAGTGGGATTGGTTTCTGAAGTTGGGCGTAAAGTCAACAGATGGGATGTTGAGAGATTACGAGAATGGGATTGGGGTAAATGAAGGATCTGTAGATGGGCTTGATGCCTGGGATGCATATGATTTTAGGGGTATGGATAGATATGGTAACTTTGTTCAGTTAGCTTTTGTAGGACCCGAAGGTAGGCCTCTGGCATATGATCTCAGAGGTGATTTTGACAGGGAAAAAGAGTGGGAATTTAAGGTTATAACAAATAGAAAGAATCTTGACAAAGATTTTCTGTTGTTATTCCCCCATGTCAGGCTTGTTCCCGGTGGCATTGATTTCAGGATACTCGATAGGGATAGAGGGGTGATTGTGGATGGATTGAGGGATAAAAGGTATATGGAGATAACGCTTCATGATTCTGTCGAAACTTTTTACATTACTGCTTATAAGAAGCAGGATAATGAACCGCCTAGTTTTTCGTATAATGTTTCCTACGGTGGAAATGGCACGTTGATAGGATTATATGTAATTCCATCAGAGCCTGTTGATACAGTGTGGGCAGAGATTAATGGCGAGATGCTTGGATTTGAGGAGCTACCATCAGTTGGGGGGATATATTATTCCTATTTAGACCTTCCGGAGGGGAGTTATGATATTAAAATTAGCGGCATTGATCTGAACGGAAATGAGGGAATGGAGCATTTTTCTATTTTAAAGGTGTCCCCAACGGTAAGAGCAGAAGTAAAAAGTCTTTCACCCGGGATGGAGATTCATTTTCCGCAGTCTCAGGAGCGGGAATTAGTTATATCACAGGGTAATATTGATGTGGATGTCCCCTATGGATTTGAGCTTTTGTCCAGACCTCTGTTTATTGGACCGGAGGATGTGGAGTTTTCTTCTCCTGCTGTCCTTGTTGTGAAGTCACCTGATTTGCTAAGGAGTGGGCGTTTGTATAGGTATGTGGATAGGAAGTGGGGGTTTGTTTGTATGGTAGAAGAAGAGAATTATCTTCCCGGGGGTGGAATATATTGCGTGCTTGGCAAATCGGGTTCATCAGAGGAGCAGGAACCTGTTAATTCTGTCAGGGAATTCAAATTGTTTGAACCTTTTCCCAATCCTTTTAATAGTGTGACCAGGGTCAGATATTTACTTAAGGAAGCTGGTAATGTTGAACTTGTGATTTATGATCTTCTTGGTAAGAAGGTGAAAGAGCTTCAAAGGGGTTTTGAAACTTCAGGTTACCATGTGGTATTATGGGATGGCCGAGATGATCAGGGGAGAAAAATGTCTTCTGGTACATATTTTCTAAAGATTAGAGTTGTTGATGGAAATAAGGAGCTTTTTTCTGATGATAAAAAGCTAATCTTGCTAAAGTGAGTGTATTGTTATGAGAAGGATAGCTCTTGTTGTTTTATCGTTATTGCTTGTTATGTGCGAGGAAAAAATTATTTACAAGCATGAAACTGATCCTCCCGTATTTCAGAGAGTCCCAGAAGTAGTGGAAGTTAGGGATACTTCTGTGGTGATTTCTTGGAAGACTGATGAGCCCACAAAGGCTGATTTATACTACTGGTTTACGGAAGACTCTGTATTGGTACAATCTGAAGCTGAATTCAGAGAGAATCATGAAATTCTCGTGAGAGGATTAGAGCCGTATACGAAGTATTATTACCAAGTGGAGATAATAGATTTTGAGGATAATGGTCCTGTAAAATCAAGGATAGATTCTTTTAGGACGTGCCATAATGAGTTCAGTTGTGCAAGAGTTGGATGGGTTTTTCTCAAGGAGAATAGAGTCGATTCCGTTATGTATTATGTGGATATGGGGTTTGCATTTGATAGTTTGTCCCCTGATATTCTGGCTTTGCTGGGATGGTTAAGATTAAAGGAAGATTCGCTTGCGATGGCGAAGAATTTGTTTTATAAAAGTCTGAGGCAGGATAATCTTTTTGAGCCAGCTCTTGTGGGCTTGTCATATCTTTTTTTGGTTTCGAATGATCCTGATTCCTCTATTATTCTGGGAGAGATGACATTTGCTGATGATGCTGAGTGGAAATATAAATACTGTCCTGGGATAAATTATAGAGTTGCGAGGGTAATACTTGCAGAAGCATACTATCAAAAGGGAGATCTCGGGTCGGCTCAAAGGCAGGTAGATTTTATCTGGAGTGAAAGTGGATTAATTCCGGATGATCCGACTACCTGGAAACTGGGACAAGAAGAGTTTTCCTCTTATGAAGAAGCTCTCCTGGCGGTTATTCTTTACCTAAAAGATGAAGTGCTGATGTTTATTAACTCCAAGGGTTAGGAGGTGGCGGAGGTGGTGGAGGTTGGTTATGATGGTTGTTCCAATGATGATGGTGATGTCCTGTCCACCACCACCAGGTACTCTGGAGTTGAATTAATGAAAAAGATTGAATTACCGGCAGAACAAACACAGAAGAGGCTGCCATTTTCTTCAAGAATTCGCGCCTGTCTGGCTCAGGCTTTTTATTTTCTATTTTTCTCTTTTCGCTCATTCTTCCACTCCTTTTGCAGAATTAATATATGCAATAAATTCCTCTGTGTCAACAACATTGTGAGTAATAGGTGGAAAATGGAGAAGTATTTCGTGATTCTGTGCATGATAGCAGTTCTATTTGGGGTGGGTTGTGAAAAGGAGGTTATTAAGTTGGTAGACGATGTTACGCCACCGGTTGTTAGTGACTTCGCGGTGGTTGTGACCGATAGCAGCGCTGCTGTTTCGTGGGTTACCGATGAGCCTTGTTCGGTTGAAGTAAGATATTGGACTTCTGATAAGATAGTAGAGCGAAGAAGCGATCCAGAGTACAGGCAAAATCATACTGTGGTCATTGAAGGGCTCAAAGATTCTACAACTTACCGCTATTGTGCAATATCTTATGACATGTGGGATAATTTCACAGTTAGTGACACTTTTTATTTCACTACCAGGCTTAATCTGCGCAAAATATTGTTGAATGCCTGGAGGCGATTTGAAGCGGGTGACTACCAGGCGGCTTTTGAAGGATTTGAAAGGTATATTGAGTTTGGAGGAGATTCTCTGGATGTCTATTGTGGGTTGGCATGGAGTAGGTTTTTTATGGATTACTCGGATACGAGTGTGTATCGGAATTTTTCCATGGTTATTGGCTTACAGCCTAATAATACAGATGCTTTAGCAGGTTTGAGTTACTATGCTTATTGCGATTCTGATTTTGTAGGTGCTGTCGATTTTGGCAGAGAGCTTTTAACAGTTGATTCAAATTATGTGTTCATTCATGATACTACGATTAACTATATTGATATAAATATTATCATTGCGAGAGGTTTATTTGAGCTGGAAATCTATCAGAATGTTGAGAACTATATTGGTCGTGTAATAAATGTCTATATAGACGAAGATGATCCTGATACTTGGGTTGTAGATGGTGTTAAGTTTGATACTTATGAGGAAGCTTTAGATAAACTTATAGAGATTGCTGAGAAAAATTACTTGTATTTGCCGGGTTTGTAGCTATCTCTTATTCTATCTGCTATTAATATAAGTTCTCTGAGTTCCTGTTCGCCACGTGCTCTAAGCCAGTGTTTGTCAAAATCAGGATTCTGAATTATCTGTGCTATAGCGGATAGCGCTTTTAAATGGAAAGTTCTTTCGTCTCTTGTGCCGATTAAAAGAAAGACAGCGTAAACTGGAGGCATTTCCTCCGTAAAAGTTAT
>QNCQ01000184.1 GCA_003645825.1 Fidelibacterota bacterium | reverse complement strand
TGTAATTAAAAACAAGGTTATAATGACAATCCTTTTCATTCCACTCATCAGTACCTGAATGATACCCCCAGCAAAATTGTTCTTGGTTGATAATACCTACTTGGATCATAATTTGGATTCGGCCTATTTATATAAGAGTATGCAACCGGTTTCCCGGGGTCATAAGGTTCACCAGTATAACTATTTATGAACCTTGGAATTTTTGTGTTAAAAAGATTTTCAACCTCTAGAAAAATCCTAAAAGCACTTCTATTACTGATGTAAAAATCTTTATATAATTTCATATCGACTACCGTATACGGATCTGCAATCTTTGAATACGGTTTATCACTCTGTGAGGGACCAATTAAATACATCTGACCATTTTGAAAAACTGTATCAATAATTGTGCTCGGGGTGTAACGACGGCCAGATCTTGCATCAATATGGAAATTTACCCCCCAGTTATTAGGAACTTTGAGAAATAATAACTTAACTGGCTTCTTTTCTCTTACCTTGAATCTAAGGTTTGCAGTTAAACGAAATGGCACATCCCATCTTAGAAAGTTTTCACCCAATGGCTTAGCTTCCAATCTACCAGCCTGAACTAGAAGATTGTCGTCAGGAGTCGAGCTCTTACCCGTGGTTATCGAGTAGGACATGTTCAAATCTCCAGTAAAAAACCTCCCATACCGTTGCCTAAATATTAATTCAATACCTCTTGATCTCGCATAATCCATATTAATGTACATTAGTAAACTGTATCTACCCAGCTTCGGATTATAGGCAATAATATTTTGAGAAGTCTCATAATCAAACATATCTTTATAATAAGCTTTAACCTCAATAGCTGAATTTTCAGTGAATTTGTGTTTTATCCCAAGCTCATATGCTACCGTCGTTTTAGGATTGAGATTAGGATTGCCAATAAGGTTATAGGTCGCCTCAGATTTACTGCCTAGCTTTGCATACACATAATAGTATGTTGGCAACTGGGAAAAGTGACCATAATTAAAATAAAGCACATCATTATCAGTAACTGGATGTGATATACCAAGTCTCGGGGATAGATGCCCTTTCCCTCTATAACCAAAAATCTTGAAAGTTTCCTTTTTAAATTTTTCCCTACCAGCTTCAGTTATTGTAAAAATATCGGGGTTATTAATCGCATCTTGAACATATTTGCCCGGAAACCAGTAGTCGTACCTTAACCCAACATTCACAATCATTCCCTCAAAAGCTATCCTATCTTGAATATATAGTGATCCATTATTCGGATATACTCTATAAAGATCCCAGCTCTGTCCCAGACCAGTTGTACCAAGCCA
The DNA here is from genome assembly GCA_003645825.1 of Fidelibacterota bacterium. Classification (GTDB taxonomy): domain Bacteria; phylum Fidelibacterota; class UBA2242; order UBA2242; family B5-G15; genus B5-G15. Next base: position 3,349 of record QNCQ01000184.1, on the reverse strand, counting down.
CGGCTTATATATATCTATCATCTGCATTTCAGTGTACTGAGCATCCAATCCAGCTTTAAAACTATGTCGTGATTGCGTTTTATACGTAAAATCAAAGTTCAATATTATATTATCACTATAATAGTCATACCAGTGTGGATCATCTCCGCTGTCCCAATACTCATCACCCTGTCGTACCCTTATATCGCCATCTTCATTTATTTTTGTATATTCAATGGGCTCCAAATCCAATGTCTCATTATATTCCCACCACCATTTATTATGAACTGCATTATGTTGAAATGTAAAATAACGGCCAAGATTAATTTCATAAAATGCCATTGAAGAAATTGTATGTGTCCACGTAATATTTGAAACATAAGAACCTTTAGTCGTTGTATAATAATTATCAAGAATATACATATACTCGTCTTTAAATCCTCCATAGGAAGAGAAACCTTGATTTATATTAAGTGAACTATTTTGAGAAATGGATAATTTATGCTTTGGTGTTATTTTCCATGTCAACTTGCTCATCATGCTCCAGTCATTCTCCTGACGTGGAGCAAACATTTCCATCCATTTTTCCTTTGGATATAACTTGGAAGCATGAGGTAAATATGTATCGGTAACGTTTCCGTAACCACTTATAAAATAATACACATTTCCCGGTATTTTTATACCTAAATACGGGAGAAGTTTTTCAGTTATCGGGAATTTACCACCGAGTGTAAATTCAGCTATATCAGTATTGAAATTCGAACCTATTCCTTTTACCTTATCAGTTTTGTACGAAAAGCTTGCTTCAAATCTATCACTACCTTCTTTAAGCTTCACATCAATAATACCGGACATTGCCTGACCATACTCAGCATTAAAACCTCCGGTTATAATCTCAAGCTCTTCTATTGCATTCGGATTTACGTATAACCTGGTCACATCCCCTGTCAAAGGATCCTTAATAGCCAATCCATCAACAATAAACTGGCTTTCATCAACTCTTCCACCTCTAATATGAATTTGATTGTCAGACTCCACAACCCCTATTTGCTCTTTTACGATATCTTGCACACTTTCTGCAATTCTTCCCACGATATCATCTTTTGTAAAAGTTAGAGAAGACGATGTTTCATCAACCTCTATGAGAGGTTTCTCACCAACAACAACTACTTCTTGACCAAGAGCAAGTACCGTCTGTTCCATTTCAACATTAACTGTTGTTACCTCACCTTCTTTTACTCTGACACCAGTGATCAAGCTTACTTTATATCCAATCATAGTAACTTCTAAATCATATATACCAGGCGTCATCCCGTTAATACTAAAATTACCTTCCTCATCAGTTGCCGCACCATAGTATGTTCCTTTGACCACAATATTTACTCCAGGCAAACCCTTACCAGTTTTTTTATCTGTAACTCTTCCCCTAATTGAGCCTGTGGCTCCAAGCAAGCACTGAAATACAAGAAATACAAGTATAATTATCTTAACGTTCTCCTTAATGCTCTTCAAACTCAACATTTAATATATAATCCATTAATTCTTTTACGTTTCCATATCCATCACAATAGTTCAAGGGTAACGAAAAGTATATACTTTCACCCTCTATGTAATCCGGTTTGTATTTTACTGCCACGCACGGAGAGCCTTTATAAGGCACAGATATTGATGTACTATCTGAATGCTCCATGAAGTAAACTGGCATTGTTCCTTCTGCTTTTCCAGGTATGAGAGCAGAAACCCTATTCCCAATTAACTTACCTACCATAAGAGTTAGCTTTTCGTTTAGTTCTTCAGTTCCAAAATTGGCTATTACTTTTATCCCCTTCATCAATCTTCCACCTGGATTTAGTCGATATACAGAGTCAATATCGGTAAAAGTCCATGTTGTATCTGGAACTTCCTCATTAGCATTAGTTATAAATATTTTTCCTCCCTTAGCTATGTACTTCGTAATAGCAAGCCCAGCCTGCGATATATGCGGTCTACCAAGATGGCTAAACCATATCACCTTTTTAAAATAATTTAGATTTGCCTCGATATCAATTTGAGTATAGGGAAGGCTATTCTGAACATTCCAGCTACTGCTACCAATCTCCCAAACCGAAAATGTATCATCAAGAACCTCTGATAAAATACGCCTGTAATACTTCTGCGTTGTCTTATATTGTTGATCCTGTGCAAAATCGTCAACAAGCAAAACCTCTCCAAGAACAGGTTTTACACACCAATAATTCGGAACCTCATCATCAGTAGTATCGGGAAACATTATGACCTCACTCTCAGCACTTGCAATATCCCTAACCTTCAGGTAAAAGGTATGGTATCCGGGTTCTATATCCGTTAGAGTTAATTGATCAGGAAGATATCCATCTTCATCCCTTTTGATTACATTCCATTCTGTGGTATCATCTAAAGCCCACAATATTTCAGTTATTGTGTTATTTCCATCGGGATCCGTTGCGTCCCAAACAAAAGTCCTCGTTGGAAATGTATAAGCAACAACATTAGGATTACCCTCTGGAGCTTGCGGATTACTATTTAACCTGAATTCAACATGCGGTGGCGAATTAAAAACAGGTAGAACAATTTTTGCCGGTGTCAAATCTACACTGGAATCATTATCAACAGCCTTAACGTAAAACTCGAAAACATCATAAGCTGATCTTATAGGAACATAGAAAGTATCAGATTCTTTCGTAGTAAAAGTAAAAGTGTCCTGGAAATTCCATTTATAATAATACCCAATTACTTCGCCATCAGGATCTTCACCCCACCAGTGAATTATCTGTTTACTCGAAGTTGTATCTAACATCTGTATCACTGTATCCTGAACAATTAATGTATCCAATTCATTATATATGGTATCGGTTTGAATTAGAGTATCGTTTTTGAAAAATAAAAATAAATACGTCTCTGGTGGAATATTTTCATGTCCCTTTGAGGGCAATGATTTCAAAAATGGATTCTTTAACCCATCACACGACAAGGTTAATAGCCAGATAGAGATGATTATTAGATATGTTGTTAAACTTTTACTAAAACTGCTCATCTTCATTATCGTAAAAAAAGCAAGGTGGGAAAGCACAAATAAGCTTTCCCACCTATTTTACTCTTCTTACCTCAATAACATCATCTTCTTTACACTAATATAGTCGCCAGCTTTCATACGTAAGAAATAAGCACCGCTGGGAACCAGCCTTCCATAATCATCTTTACCATCCCATACAACAACATACTTCCCAGGCATATATTTTTGCCTGACAAGTGTTCTAACTTTCTGACCCACTATATTATATATGATAATAGAAACATGATTTGCCTCCGGAATGTCAAAGTATATCTTCGTCTCGGGATTAAAAGGATTCGG
>QNCQ01000183.1 GCA_003645825.1 Fidelibacterota bacterium | reverse complement strand
AGCTACCGATGAGAGAGCGATGTTTCCATTATCGGGCTTACACCAGTGGATACGCACTCATTACCGATAGCGTATATGAGGAGGTGTCTTTTTTAAGTCTCTTCTTCACCTGTTCTTTTTATCTATCAATCAGTTATGATGACATCTGACCAATTTTCGAGGGGTAGCCCGGGAAAGGAATAAAAAAACTTGACAAAAAATTATGGGGGAGATAAATTGAATAACAATAATAGTGTAAAGCTGGCAATGAAAAGTCATCAAAAATAAAGAATTTTGTTAGCTTGATGAAAGGTTTTTCGTTTATCTTTAGAGTCTTAATTATTATTCTGATACCATTGCTTTCTGCCAAACCCCAATGGCCGAGCTCAGTTGAAGAGGAATTGATAATAGGAGGAGGTAGATATCCACAGGCAGTTAGTGATGGGGATGGAGGAGTAATTGTATGCTGGACATGGTATGGTGGTTCAGGTGGAGCATTTATGCAGAGAGTGGATAGATACGGACATAAATGTTTTCCGGAGCCGATAAGACTTAGGGGGTGGCATGATTCTGAGGCGTTAGTAAATATAGTGTCGGATGGGAAAGGAGGGGTATATGCATTAATAAGGGATTTAATATTCTGGGATCCGAATAATTTGCAGATAGTTAACCATCATCTTAGGTTACACCATGTAGATAGCACTGGAAATTTTCTTTGGGGAAGAGGAGGTATATTGATTGCTACGCCTTCGGATACTACAAAATACGTTATTGACAATCCCAGTGGTAGATGTATAGGAGATGGTTATGGAAATGTAATAGTAGCGTGGAGAGGTTCTATAGATACAAATACATACGAATATGGACATATATTTGTTCAGAAATATAATTATGATGGAAAAAGTTTGTGGGACAGTGGAGGGGTACAGCTAACAGACAGGTTGATTAGATGTGCACACCCGGGGCTCTGTACGGATGGGAACGGCGGAGCCTATGTATATTACGGGAATCTTCAGAGAGTTGATAGATATGGTAGGAAGAGATGGGGGAGCGGTATTAAGTTCCCCGATTCTGGTGTGCACAATCTGAATTATGATCTTCAGGGAGGTGTGTATTGTATTGGCTTTTACTACCCGAATTACCCTAAAGGCTACCTATATTGTCTGAGGGTAGATTCCTCTGGAGCTCCAATCTGGAGTCAAAGAGTATTTCTCGACACTATATACTCAGGAATATTTCCCTATAGGATTCTAAGTGTAACCAACGCAGACTCCTCAGTTTCTATAGTTACACCTGACAATCGTTTATTTCGCACTAGCCCTGACGGAGAGATGTTATATGAGTCTGAAGGGATACTTGTAGATACTATGAGAGAGAAGGTGGATAAGTTATTATCAGGTAGTGATGGAAGTAATGTTTTAGTTTATGGAAAAGGAGATGGAATTTATGTAAGCAAGTTTGACAGATATGGGAAACCCTGCTGGGAGAATCAACCGATATTGATTTCTAAGGATAAAGGTAATGACTATGTAATGATTGGAGATGCTATTCTTAATGATGATGGTTCAGTTATAGTGGTAATACATACAGGTTATGGTTATATAAAGATTAAGAGGATAACCAAGGATGGGAAGATAGGAATGGATGATGATAGAATAGTTAGTGAGAAGTCTTTAAGAAATTTGAAGGATTTTAAACTGATTGGGAGTTATCCTAATCCCTTTAATGAGTCAATAGTAGTTTCATACGAGATTTACAGAAAAACAAAGGTATATCTTGGGATATATACATTGAAGGGGAGAGAGTTGATCAGATTAATCTATGATGAACATTATCCAGGAAATTACAATATCAAGTGGGATGGGAAGGACAGATATGGTAAGGAAGTTCCAAGTGGAGTATATATAGTTGTTATGAAGAATAATGAAAGTGTTAAATCGATGAAAATAGCATTAATTAAATAAAAAGAGGAGGGGGAGATATGAAGACAAAGTACTTAATTATTTTAGCACTCATCTTGGTAATCACATCGATTATAATAGCGGGATTTTATGATAGTGGATATGTTGAATGGAAGCAACCGAATGGAGTTACCTTTGTTGCAAGGGTTGTAGGTGACGAGATAAGTGCCACTATGGAAACTATTGATGGGTATCGTATTGTAGTTGGGGAAGATTATTATTACTACTATGCAATCCTTGATGAAAATGGGGGTTTCAAAGCATCCAGTCACAGAGTAGGAATTGATCCTCCATTGGAAGAGTCATACAAGTTAAAAAGAAGAGGCAGAGCTCTTGCGGAGATTGAGGCGAGAAGGAAAGCTTGGGAAGAGGCGAACAGAAAGGCTATGGAAGAGTTGTTTAAACAGTTTAGGGAAAGACTTTCAAATTTAAATAATGGTCTTGGGAAAATCACAGCTGGATCTACCCCGATAAAAATGGGTATTGTGTTGGTAGAATTTTCTGATGTGAAGCGATATAAAAATGATGAGTATCCTTCTGGGTATCCTATCGAGCTTTTCGATAAGATGATGTTTTCAACAAATCATGTATGGTACGATCCAACAGGGGAGTTGCATGTTCACCCGGAGGGTAAGCCAGTTTTTGGTAGTTTTCGAGAGTACTGGGAAGAGCAAACGAATGGGGTTATTACATTTACCGATGATAGTGGGATTATATATCCGCCTGGGAGTGATGATCCATGGCACCAACTTGGTCATAGTAAGTTATACTACAATAATTTATCAAGTGCGATTTCCAAAATAGTAGACGAATTAGGTCTTGATGAAGCGCCTTACGATGAATATGATAAGATTGCGATAATTTATGCGGGCGATACATTCTATGGTGGTGGATTAACGCAGAACATTGGGCAGGGATTGTGAAGTTGTTTGCGGGCGATACATTCTATGGTGGTGGATTAACTTCACACGCGAGGTATCTTAACGATCGTTACTATATCTTTGGAGAAAGGCATTGGGGGGATGGACATCGGGGGCCAGTAATTTTTGCTCATATTGGAGGACATTGTCATGAGTTTGGACACTGTATTGGTTTACCTCATTTAGCAGATTATGATGAAGACAACTATGAGGATAAATTCTTTGCATTAATGGAAGTCGGCGGCATGAATGGTCCAGAAAAAAATGGTGCATGTCCATCTGGTATAAATCCTTATTACAAGATTGCAAGAGGATGGGTTAATCCTGATAATATTCATTATATATCAAGTGACGTGTATGGTTTGGAAATATCTTATGATTATTTAAATCCTAATTATTATGTAATTAACAGAAGTGGTTCAAACAAATATTTCATCCTTGAAAATAGATTGAGAGATGGATTTGATTATTACACTCCTAATGACCCAGATTATCCTGGTGAACCTGAGGATCCAAATGGTAATGAGGGTGGATTACTGATATGGAGAGTAGAACCAACCTGGATACATCTCTTGTTAGCGGATAATGAGAAGAGCGATCTCTATCCTGATATAGAGGGAGAAAATCGCTCATATTCTCAGGATCCATTCCCGTTGTATCAGGGACAACGTGTAAATTACAATACTTCTCCTAATAGTCGGTTTAGAGATAATTCTGATTCACATTATGCTTTTCAAAACATAGTATGGGACGATGATAATAAAGCGGCAACTGTTGATATATATACGAATGCTTGGACAGGGGAAATAGAGGAAAATACTACCTGGGATGGTGATGTTTTTGTATATGGCAATGTTACAGTTTCCCCGAATGTAGAACTTACTATAGTTCCTGGAGTGAAGATTAAATTTGATTCGGGTGTAAGATTAACAGTTGAAGGAAAATTAACTGCCCACGGCACATCAGACAATCCGATAGTTTTCACCTCTTCTAAATCCAATCCTTCACCCGGTTCCTGGTATGGAATAGTGGTTGAGGATGGTGGAGAGATAGAGCTTAATCATGCAAGGGTTGAATATGCAGCATATGGGGTGAAGTCAAGCTATGCGGATGTGGAGTTGAGGAACTCAGAGTTTGTGCGAAATAAATGGGGGTGCAGACTTTATCATTCAGACGGAGCAGTGATAGATAATTGTGTTTTTAGTGATAACTATTACTATGGTGCTCTTCTGTCATATTCGTCAAACGTCAACATAGAAGACAGTGAATTCAAGAACACCAGTTTGTATCATGGACTTTATCTGAGTAAATCAACAGTCAGAATTGCTGATAGCAGAATAGAAGGAAATCATGGTGATGGGATAAAGGTATACAATCAGGGGAATCTTGATATGTCGACGATGTATGAGAAAGGGATGGAAGAGGTCAATAATGTCATAAGTAACAATGGGATATATGGGATATACATAAGTTACAATTCCACAGCCAACTTAGGGACATATCTTGACATAGAGACAGACATACTTGGAGGTTTCAATCATTTCTCGCATATATCGGAGAATTATGATGTTTACAATAACAACACAGCGACTATAAAGGCAGAGGTAAACTGGTGGGATGATATGAACATTTTTGGCAATATGGACTATACACCCACAGCGGAGGATCTGGGATATCATCCGTCAAAGGGGCTTGCAAATGCGGGAGAGGATGAAAAGGTAAGAGAGCTATTACTTGAAGCGTACAGGCTTGAGTATGTTGATAGTTTATATGCAGAGGCAATAAGGAAACTTGATGAGGTGGT
>QNCQ01000182.1 GCA_003645825.1 Fidelibacterota bacterium | reverse complement strand
TGTTGAAGAATCTGCGAATCGGACATTTTGTGTTGAGTCATTGGATGAAAGGGTTATAGAAAAAATAGAGTGGAGTGATGTTGTTGTTTTTGGGCCAGGAGTTTCTTTTTCTCAGAGTGTTGTCGAGTTTGCAATAAAACTATTTGAGAGATGCAGGTATAAACTTATAGTTATAGATGCTGATGGCCTGAAAGTGTTTAGAAACAGGCTTGGTTTGCTCAAAGAGTTGGAAAATGTCATTTTGACTCCTCATTTAGGGGAGTTTTCGTTTATTGTTGAGAAACCTATTGATGAGATTAGAAGGTCAATAATAGATACAGGGAGAGCTTTTGCAAAGGATTTTGGATGTGTTCTTGTACTGAAAGGTGCTCCAACGATTCTATTCAATTGTGATGGAGAAGTTGTGTTCAACTCTACCGGGAATCCGGGGCTTGCTACCGGAGGTACAGGGGACGTTTTAACTGGTATGATTTCTTCTTTCGTAGCTCAGGGTATGGACATGTGGAGTGCTGCTAAAGCTGGGGTATTTTTGCATGGGTATGCTGCTGATAAGATTGTTGAGAACTCGAGCATGAGGGGGCTGATAGCGGGAGACATAATAAGGGTTGTCCCCGAAGTTTTAAAGCAGTTTGAAAAGGTGGATAGATGAGGAAAAGGTTAGCTCAGTTACCGGTTTTTGTATATACTGTTGCAATTTTTGTCGGGTCATCACTACCGATAGGTGGTCAGTTTAATGTTCTGGGTAAGGATAAGATTTTACATGCGATAGAGTTTGGGCTTTACGCAATAGCAATGAATGTTGCAATTGTGTATTCAGGGAATACTAAGTATGTACAAGGGGATATTTTTTATACCATACTATTTTCTATGTTTTATGCTGCTTTTGATGAGATACATCAGGGATTTGTTCCTTTAAGAGATTGTTCGGTTTATGATTTTACGGCAGATGTGATCGGGATAGTAATCTTTATTACTATTTACAAGTTGTTTAACAAAATGGTTAAGAGCAGATATGTACCTATCAAGATTAAGAATAAATAATTTTGCAATAATAAAGGCTATTGACATTAGCTTCCGGGAGGGTTTTTCGGTGATAACTGGCGAGACAGGTGCGGGCAAGTCGATTATAATTGATGCTTTGAGTCTTGCGTTGGGGGAGAAATTTTCTGGCGATGTGGTTAGAACAGGTGAGAAGCTAGCATCGGTTGAGTGTCACTTTGCGGGTGTTCGTGACAATTTGAAAGTTGGAGATTTCATTTCAAAAAATGGTCTACCCAATCTTGGAGATGAGCTCAAGCTCAAGCGAAAGATAACCTCTGCAGGGAAAACTAGATCTTTTATTAATGATAGGCAGGTAAATCTTTCGGTGCTGAGAGAGTTAGGTAATATCATTGTTGATTTGCATGGGCAGCATGATCACCAGGCGCTTTTGTATGATGAAAATCATATTGAATATCTTGACCTCTATGCTGGTTTAAAGGATCATCTTGTTGAGGTTAGAGACCTGTTTTACAAAATAGCGCGAATGGAAGAAGTACTGAAATTGCTTAAAGATAGGAAACGTTTATTTGATGAAAAGAAGGAATTGTGGGAATTTCAGCTTCAGGAAATTGAGAAAGTTAGACCTGAACCCGGGGAGTACGAGAAGCTGGTTGAGGAGAAGAAAATACTTGAGAATGCAGAGAGGGTTTATCAGCTGTCTAACGAGGTTAATGCATTGATATATGATTCGGATGATTCTATCTTTGAGCGATTACAAGTGGTTGAGAAGAAGTTACAGCAGTTGTGTGAAATTTCTTCTGGCTTCAACGATTATCTTGAAGAGATATCCAATGCGCGTTTCCTGTTGAGAGAGTTATCTGAAAGAATAGCAGGTTTCGTTTCTTCTATTGATTTTGATAGGGAACGACTTGATTCTATAAATAGCAGGCTCTTTGCCCTCCAGCAGCTGACAAAAAAATATAAGGGTTCTATCGAGGAGGTACTTAGATATAAAGATGAGTTGAAGGAAAAACTCGGAGAAGATGAGGGGCTGGATAGGAAAATTGAGAAGCTTGAGGAGCAGTTAAATAGGTTGAGGCAGGAATATTTATCCTGTGCCATAGAGCTGTCGAGGAAAAGGAAATCTGTGGCGAGAGACTTCGGAAAGAAGATTGAAGAAATTCTGGATAGACTTGGGATAAAAGGCGCAAGATTTGAGGTGAAGTTTGGTTACATAGAACAATCCAACAGCCCATATAAAGTGGGTGATAATACTATTAAGGCAGGTCCGGTAGGGATAGATGTTCTTCATTTCGAAATATCTACCAATCCTGGGGAAAATTTAAAACCCCTGTCAAATATAGTTTCTGGTGGAGAGGTTTCTCGGATTATGCTGGCAATAAAATCAATTCTGGCTGGCAGGGACCAGATCCCGGTGCTTATTTTTGATGAAATTGATACCGGTATATCAGGACGTATTGCCCGGGTAGTGGGAGAAGAGTTGAAAAAATTAGGTTTTCACCATCAAGTCTTGTGTATAACACATTTGCCTCAGATTGCCAGCTTGGGCGATAGTCATTACAAGGTGATGAAGTACGTGGAAGGGGGTAAAACTTACACAACTATAAAGGAACTGACATCCGATGAAAGAGTTAAAGAGATAGCAGGTCTTATTGGTGGGAAAGAGATAACAGATACTAATGTGCTACAGGCAAAGGAGTTGCTAACTGAACACAGGGAAGGTAAGGTTCATGGATAAATTTGTAGTTTACGGGGGGAAGCCCCTTTCAGGTAAGGTTAGAATAAGTGGAGCGAAAAATGCTGTTTTGCCAATAATGGCAGCCTCTTTATTAGCGCCGGGTAGCTATAGAATAAGAAATGCACCTCACCTCAGGGATACATTCACCATGTTGGAAGTTCTTCGTGCTACAGGCGTTACTGGTGAGATTGAAGACAACGTTCTTGAGCTTGATACTACGAATTGTAATAATCCTTTTGCTCCGTACGAATTAGTTAAGCAAATGAGGGCGTCCTTTTATGTGCTTGGACCGTTACTGGCGCGTTTTGGAGAAGCTCGGGTATCGTTGCCAGGGGGGTGTGCTTGGGGTCCCAGGCCTGTTGATTTACATATAAAAGGAATGAGGCTTCTCGGTGCTGAAATAGAGCTTGATAAAGGATATGTAGTTGCAAAGGCGAAAAAGTTGAAAGGGACGCTGATAAATCTGGATATAACGAGTGTTGGGGCCACGGGCAATGTTATGATGGCAGCTGTTCTTGCAGATGGAGAAACCGTGATAGAAAATGCAGCAAGAGAACCCGAGATTGTCCAGCTTGCGAGGTTTTTAAAGAAAATGGGAGCTGAGATTGAGGGTGAAGGGACAGGTACCATCAGGATAAGAGGAGTGGGGAGTTTGTCTCCAGTGGATGTGGATGTAATACCTGATAGAATCGAAGCAGCTACTTTTTTGCTTGCCGGGGCGATGATAGGAGAAGGGGTGATTGTAGAAGGATTAGATGTTGATCATTTGACTTTGTTTCTGTCTAAGCTGAGAGAGGCAGGAGTTAACTTTGAGGTGAAAAGTAAATCGGAGGTGGTAATATCAAGGCCAGAGAGACTCAGGGCGGTGAATATTACAACAGCGCCTTATCCGGGATTTCCTACCGATATGCAGGCTCAGTGGATGGCAGCAATGTCTATTGCCGATGGTAGCTCGGTGATACTGGAAGAGGTGTATAAAGACAGATTTACTCATGTTCCGGAGCTCATAAGGCTTGGTGCGGACATAGTTCTTGATAATAATGTGGCGATAGTCAGAGGCGTGAAGGAACTCCAGGGGGCTCAGGTGATGTCAACTGATATTAGAGCCAGTGCATCTTTGATACTGGCAGGCCTTGTTGCAAGAGGGAGGACTGACATTTACCGGATATATCACATAGAAAGAGGCTATGAAAGAATTGATGAAAAGCTTAGAGCTATTGGAGCTGAAATAATAAGAGAGGAGGCAGAAGTTATCTAAATTAAGGTTAAAAATGTTATTTTAGTGCTGTAAAGAGTTTGGTTTTGTAGAATTCGTGTAAGTTTGTTAAAATCAGATAGGTATATTTGGTATATTAGATAAACAAATTAACGCCGGGAGATATATGATGGCAAATGAGATAGAGATAAGAAGAGATGAGTGGAGGGGAGCGAGTTTTGGCGATGGGGGGAGTGAAGATGTTGAAGTTATGGCACAAGCCTATGCGGATTACATTCTAGCAAATGTAGATGGGCCGCATAAAGTTTTGGTAAGTCATGATGGCAATTGTAATTCTGTAGAGGCTGCATGGGGGATTGCAAGAATTCTTTTCAATAATGGTATTACAGTTGATATTGTCAGACATCCTGGATCTGCTTTTGCTGTTTCCTTTTATATTAGAGAAAAGGGATACAGTGGAGGAGTCGTTGTAGATGAAGATGTTAGGGAAAAAAGGATTAGAATAAGGTTCAGGGCACCTTATGGCGGTCCAATCGATTCGGAGATTACACGGAAGTTAAACTATTATATGCGTATGAACAAGATAAGACGTAAACCAGTAGGCGGAGGGGAAATAAATGAGATCGTAAATATTTTCCCTGACTACTTGAGAAGACTGGAAAGTCTGATTGATTTTGGAACTGTTGCGAGGCTAAGTGGGACAGTGGTACTTGATCTGAAAG
>QNCQ01000181.1 GCA_003645825.1 Fidelibacterota bacterium | reverse complement strand
GTAGAGCATTCATCAGCATATGGTCGGTATTTCAGACGAGTCTATTGAACAAACCTTTTGAACTAGCGGGTACAAGCACGAGCACATATATAGTATATCTAAAATCTATACCCTATTATTATTATTGCATCTTCGCGATATTTTTCCTTTTCGCTCTTGGTTTTACCCGGAGAGATTTTGGACCAATGCAAGCTGCTGAACTGAGAGCAATTGAAAAGAACAAGGTTCTTCGCGATGGAGCTCAACCTCTGATGGACGATTCAATTTTTCAAAAAGCGAGAGAAGGCAAAGAAGGCAACTGGCTTGATGGAGTAATTCCAATAGCAGTTGTAGTTATCTCCACGATTCTTGGTCTCTATTTCACTGGCTTGAATGGTATAGAGGAAGGAGAGGAAGCTTCGCTACATAACATCATAGGACATGCTGATGCTTATTCAAGTTTGATGTGGGCTTCAGCAGCTGGAGGAATTGTAGCCATAATTCTTTCTCTTGCGAGGAAGACATTGAATTTAAGAACATCGCTGGAAGCCTGGCTCTCAGGGTTGCGATCAATGATGCTCGCAGCAGTAATTCTTGTCCTTGCATGGACGATTGGGCAAATATGTATAGATTTGAAAACTGCGGATTATGTTGTGCATATTGCCCGGGGGGTTATATCCCCCTCGATGCTTCCATTTGTAACTTTTACTACGGCTGCTTTTGTAAGTTTTGCTACAGGCACTTCCTGGGGTACAATGTCGATTTTAGTACCTCTGATTACCCCTCTTGCGTTGAGTTTTTCCGGGAACGATATAAACTCCACCCTGTTTCTCTCGAGTTTTGCAGCTATTCTCTCGGGTGCGACATTTGGTGACCATTGCTCTCCTATTTCAGATACTACCATCCTTTCTTCGATGGCGTCAGGTTCGGACCATATTGACCATGTAAGAACGCAACTTCCTTACGCGGTAACCGTTGCCCTTGTAGCTGGCGGTATAGGGTACACTTTGATTGGGCTGGGATTAAGTTATCCTATTCTGGTTTCTATTGTGTCTTTGGTTCTCGCACTTATTGTGCTGTTTATAGGGAAAAGATTACCCGCCGAGTAAAAAAGTGGTGTTGTAAAAGAGAAATATATTTTTAAATTCTTACGTGTTTTTAAATTTTAGGTTGCAAGTGTTATGTTTATTACAAGGGAGTAAGTTATGCCTTTGTTGGAAGTATGTTTAATTGATGGGAATCCGATTTCAAATTATATTGGCAACATCCTTAAAAAGCCTGATGCGATAGTATGGCTCAGAACTGTCAGGCAGAAACATGTTTCCTCGAATATAGAAAGTGTCCTTTCAACACAGATGAAGGTAGAGTGCGAAAATAGAGAGGTAAACCAGGGTGATATTCAGAGCTTCGTAAAAGTATGTGAGGACATAATCAGAGATTATCCACAGTACGATATTGCCCTCAATGCCTCGGGTGGTACCAGAATCCAGGCACTTATCGCAGCGGAAATATTTCTGAGCGCTGGAAAAGAGGTTTTTATCATTGATACTGAACACTCAAGATTGATTGATCTGAAAACTAAAGAAAGCAAAAGCTTTCATGCTGCCTTAACGGTTAATGAATATATCGGTTTGTACGGGGTTAAAGTCTTATCCGGCACCAGATTTGACCCGGAAATAGGTAAAAGAAGCGGGTTAACCTATTTTCTGGGAAATAATATAGAGAAGGTTGTTCCTTTCATAGATGAACTACGCATCGAATGGAATGAAATGGGGGAAAAGAAGCAAAACAAACAGTGGAAGTTAAGTAACAAGTTTATAAAATTCACGATTACCTACGATTCAGAAAAAGACCTAATGAGGTTTAGGTATGGCCAACCGGAAAATATGAAAATGTATGAGATGAAAGAAAATTATTATCACTATATTTTTAATGGAGGCTGGCTAAGAGAGCTTGTGTTTTTGAGAGTACACAGGGCTCAGTATGATGATGTCCGCCTGGACGTTAGACTTGATAGGAACGCTCTTTCTCTCGACCCTAAGGCTGAAACTATGATAGACATTGCAATGATGAGAGGATGTAAGTTTTATGTCTTCCAGTGCTTCTCATATCCTGTGACAAGAGAATCATTTATTGCCTTAAATGCCATTACCCACACAATAAAATTCTTAAACGCTGAAGGATATATTTTTGTATCCCATAAGCCGAACCGTAGTTTCATAGAAACTGCAAAGGATAGTGGATTACGAATTATATCAGGGAAATATATAGCTAATTTCTCTATTTGATCCCGTTTACTTTTCAGGCGAAAGCTATCAAGGTTGCCCCGGCAATTATAACAATACCGCCGGTCAATCTCTCCCGCACATTTTTCTCTCCAAACAGTATCCATCCATACAGTATAGCGAAAAGAAGGGACAGCCTTTTTATTGAGATCATGTAGGCTACCTGAACATGGGAGATTGCGGTGAAATGAGTTATCGCCATGAGAGCCATTGCCAAGCCTATTGAGAAGTAGCTTTTCGTCCTTTTAGCTATTCTGATATTTTGCTTCTTTGCTTCTCGTAAAGCGAAAGGGGTAAACGTTACCGCAAGAAGAGAAAAGTATACAATAGACATTGTTATAGGATTGGAATGCTGTATCGCAAGCTTTCCAAGGGTTGATGTTACAGAATAACATATTGCTACGATCAACATAAAAAAAGAACCCTTATTTTTAAAAATGGCAAGCCAGGGCTCAAAGATGCCATATTTTGCTCTATCGAGCTGTAGAATATATGTTCCAATAGATACGAGTACTACCCCAATCATCCCAGTCACGGATAAAGTCTCCCCTAGAATTATCCGGGGAATAACCAGCAAAAATATCGGGGTAAGTCCAAGATATGGCACTGTCAGGGAAAGAGGTGCTATTCTTATGGCGTACATGTAAAGATAGGTAGTAAGAAAATCAATAAGAACGCATAAAATAACAGATATCCAGAATACACTATCGAGGGAAGGGATATCAATAAAAAGAAGAAGTGGAAGCATGAAAGGTATTGCATAAGCTTCCCTTACCCAGGCAATTATCATGGGGCTTGAAATCCTGGATTCCTTCTTTGAAAATGCATCCGCTGTAGCAAAAAAGAATCCTGAAAGAAGAGAAAGAAAATACCACATTTTCAATCACCGCTGTTCGTGGCACAAAAAATAGAGTATTTTGCGTAAATATCAAAATGAAAACAATGCTAGAGCTCAAAGTTGAAAAAACTCATAAACTGCAGAAGCAAAAAACTATGACTGGCTTTTCCTTTATTTCCATCCAGAGTGCTATTTTACCAGCGACATTATGGTTCCTCCGGGAAATCTGAACCATCAAAATTGATGTAATACATTCCCTATCAGCAGGAGTTGGTATCCTTTTATCAGTATTAAAGCTTTCGATATTGTCTCTTAAGCTATCTCAATGGATATTGCTCCATAGAATTAAAAGGACTGGTAAGCTTTAAAGAGGTAAACTCACTGGTACTATACCCTGCTGTTTTTTATCATAAATCTCACCTTCATTAGTTTTCCTTGTAAATCGGTACAACCTCCACGTCTAAATATTTCTCTATAAGTACGCTGTAACTGTTAAACTCAAGAATGTTTATTCCTTTTCCCAGAGTCCCTTCCATTTCTCTCGTGTGCAACTTTCATTTTACCTTCCAATTTGGAAGCATATCATACATTCTTGATCAGGTGTTCATAAGGACAGAAATAAAATGGGGTTTACTTCAGAAACAGCATTTTTCCTGTTCTTGCTTTTTCTCTGAATTCAATTCTATATAGATAAACTCCAGATGGTAACGTTTCACCATTTGTGGTTTTACCATTCCATTTGAAATAATAATTTCCTGCTGATTTGAATTCATCAACTTTTTCGTAGATGAGTTTACCTGTTAAGTCATATATGAACAATTTTACCAGACCTTTGCCGGGTATTGAAAATCTTATTGTTGTTTGTATGTTGAAAGGATTGGGATAATTGGCTAATAATTTAAATTCAGATATGTTGTTACTATTTGTTTTGTCGATAGCTGTAAAGACACTGTTATAGGTGCCGGGTGTGCCATGGTTTTCTGATGCTGCCCAGTTTTCTGGTAGTGAATTGTCAAGATCTGGATCTTTAAGTTCCAGGGTAGGACCCTGTCCATCGGGTTCTACAGGCCATGGGGATTGGTCGTCATATTCTACACTATCTATCAGATTCCATTTATCATCGAATAGTTTGATTACTTCGCCTCCAGCGGAGAAGCCGAAATCTGTTTCACCTATTACATTTTTTACCGATGGGAACAAATTTCTGAATTTGTCTAAATCTTTAGCAATTACGATAAAATCACCTTTATGAAGGATCGTATTTTTAGGAATTAGAAATACATGAGACGTATTTGAGTCCATTAATTTCCAATTGCTGATATCTATTGTATAATCGGTGTTGTTATAAATTTCTACCCAGTCATCGGGGTCAAAAGAGTCTTCGGAATGATAATTTATTTCATTAATCACTACCGCGTTTTCCGGTAATTCGGCTGGTTTGAAATTGGCTGTTATTTCCAATGTTGATGTGTCCGATTTTATTGTCATTTCTGGTTCTCGGCAGTTTAGGTTGCCTGTCCATTTGTCAAAAATATAGCCACTTTTCGATATAGCCTGAATTGTGATGGGAATCTCCCGATAGTATTTTCCACTG
>QNCQ01000180.1 GCA_003645825.1 Fidelibacterota bacterium | reverse complement strand
TTATCCCGCCGTTCATCTATCAAACCATCATCGTCATTGTCTATACCATCATCAAATTTCCCCGGGCTTTCAAGAAAGGCAATACCCATTATACCCGTTCTAATACCACCTGTCCCTATACCATCCGTATCCCAGAAATACGCCATATCCACATAATCATCAAAATATCCCAGGTCATCCTGATCACAACTATAACCTTTATGCCCGATTCCTGTATCAGTCATAAAACCAAAAGCCACATCCAGAAGGTTATAGTCTGAAATGTTAGAAATATCATATTCCCAGAAAATAGCATCTCTTGCCTGAACATTATTCCACTGATAACCTCTTACCTTAACTCTGATACCTATTCCTCCCCAGGGGAAACCCTTCTGAATTGTCACATCGGGCCGCTTGTCACCTATTTTAACACCAGGCCGGGGATAATACTTAACAGGAGCATCGGGTACAAGATATTCCTGGTCCTGGGCATCATTAACAACGAAATAAGTCTCCAAGTCAGCATACTTTACACCTCTTCCAAATCTACCATCCCATTCACCAGGCCATTTCAGTTGATCCCCACGGGAAGGCCACCCATTGGGAGGCCATGACTCAGGCTTGTTGCTCATCGCAGGATATTCACTATTCTCATTAAAATAGCCAAAGACAGGATACAAACCCCACAGAACCGTCCCTGCATCATTTGAATCCATTCCTTGCCTGAAATTCGTTTGAATAAAGTATAAAGTATCCAGTTCACCCTTTGCATCATAATATTCCACACTATCTGGATCACATACTGGAATATATTTAGGTTGTGGCCCTTCTACCACCCTCACATATACTCTGGCTCCAACGTACAGTGCAACACCATCCAGCATTCCCAAACCTGTGTTATCATTTGGCCACCTGGAGGTACTATTGTTAGGCCAATATGCAAGCTCCGTGGTATTCTTAAAGTAAAGTAACACCCTGTTACCATTCATATACCCTTCCCTTATAGCCGCAATGTCACCAGCAGGATCATCAGGCCCTTCGTAAATCTTTCCCTGTGCAACAACTCCACCAGTTATAAAAAACCCCATAGCTAACGTGGCTAATGCCACCCAAAAACATCTTTCAAACTTCATCATCCACCCTGTTTATTCATTTAGAAATAAACCCCTCTCTCACGCTTCAAGAAGCAAATTTCGCCCTGAGGAAGAGAAAAGCCGCAGGCTCCCTCTTTTTAGAGGGAGCCCAGCTCCAAACCTATTATTACTTCAAAATCATAATCTTCCTTACATTTACATAATCTCCAGCTTTCATTCTACAGAAATAAACACCCGAGGACAGCTCTTTACCTAGATTGGTTTCATTTATATTCCATATCACCTCATATCTACCAGCAGGAAAAACCTTATCTACCACCTTGGCAACTTCCTGTCCCAGAATATTATAGATTGAAATCGTTACCTTTTCCCTGGAAGCCAGATCAAATACAAATTTGGTCGTCGGATTAAATGGGTTCGGATAGTTACCTATCAATCTCGTTTCCATAGGTACAAAAATACCGTCCTCATCAATTCCTACTTCTTCTTTCTTATAAAGTATTGGCATGGCCCAATCAGCGTGATCATATCCCATATCCCCGCCAATCTCATCAATAATTAGTTGCAATGAGTCAGCCTGCATTTCACCAAAATAGACTCTTATAAGCTCTGCCGGATCACCCCAACACTTCGGTTCACTTACAAAAAGCGTATCTTCATTAACAACTACCTTAAAGATTACACCATTGCCACCAGCAGCCTCATCATCATGCCCTATGTATGCCATAAAACAGTTTACATTAGCCGGGATATTATAAACAACCTTTGCAGGGGCATGCAATCCAAGGCCCTTCTCAAAAACTTTCCCCCCAATCGTAATAGGATTGCCATCATTACTTTTGTCAATATTTCCATCACCCCATCCATTTTTCCAGAATACGGCAGTGGAATCGGATATGTAGAGAAACTCTTCAGGCCATTTCGTATAAATGAAACTTCTCTCCTCTGATAAATCAGAGTATGTCCCATTGACAACATACTGTACAGTCCAGGTATAGGTGCTATCGTCTTGAAGAACATCTTCTGGTATTACTACATGGTTTTCAGTAACATTATCCGCAGACCAGACAACACTACCAGATTTTTTTACTTCTACGTAATATCCATCTGCTCCCAGTACTCTTTCCCACTCAAGTACAGGTTCAGCAATACGGACACCATCTTCAGGTGAAACCAAGGTAACTCTTTCTGGAAGTCTTAGATCCGCTTCAAATGTCACAGGTTCGGATACCAGCCCTTTTGTATCAACCGTTCTAATAGCATAAACATAAACAGTGTCAGAAATCACGTCTGTATCGACAAAGCTATTCGAAGAGGTTTGACCGATCTGCTTAAATGGAGTAACCGTAACATCATCAAACCACGCCTTTCCCTTTACCTTTTCTCCTAATCTACCCAATAAGCAGCATAGATATTTGTGTGCGTCAACGTATGCATAGTCGTATACTTTAATATAGTCATTTGTACCAAAAATCCCATCGGTAATCTCTGTACCATAACCAAATCCGATATATGCTCCATGCCCTCCAGAAACATCCTGCGTTTTAACAAAACCTCTCAGCAATACAACTCCCGGCTCCCCCAAGGGAAGATCACTCGGATAAATCGAGGTATAAATCATACCCCAACCGTTACTATCAGTCTCAGCACTTACACAGAAGTCTCCACTACGTTGACCACTTGTTTCCCAGGTAAATGTGGTTGCTGGACTGGATCCCCAATCCCATGTATACCATCCATCAGGGAAAGAAAAGTCTGAATTGGGAATCTCAAAGCCGGGATTACTAATAACATTTCCCGTGGTATCATCAATCGCAATTTTCTCTATTATGTAGTAAGCAATTGGATTGGTATTCTGCTGCGCAGGTTCCCATGTTAAGGTAATCTGTCCGTCTCTATATTCAATATCAGCGTTCGATGGTGCACCAGGAGGAATTCCTATAAATTCAATATTTACATCATCAAACCACGCATAACATTCTCCCGACGTAGCAGAGCTGTCTATGCCAAGATAAATTCTCCACGCACCCCATCCAGTTTCCTTGTAAGTGACTATCTCTTCAATATAAGTCCAATCATTATCTCCATGCAACGCTGTATTCCCTATGGTATGGTTATCCCACGCCGTTATGAAACATGCGCCTCTTCCTCCATCTGGAACTCCTTGTGTCTTGATCCAACCACTGAACTTATATCTCGCCCCATCAACGAGGCCGACTGGTTCCGGACCTTTATCCTGCTGAAGCATAATCTCGCCGTCCTTGTTTAGTGGTCTGATAAGCTTTAAAGATTTGCTACCCCCATGAAAAACTGTCTCATCAAGAGTTGCCGTACCAAGATCACCGGAATTGGATGATACATACCACCCCTTAGGGAAAGAGGGATCAGTAGGGTCTCCCGTTTCAAAATCCCCATTTTCAAACCACTGACCAACAGCTTTCACCTCAGTTACCGAGATATCATCATACCATGCAGTACCTTTTATCGCAAAACCCTCTCCGAGCTTACAGTGTACCTCAATAGTATCCGCATCCTCTGTAGTCGTAACCTCTAATTCTACATAAGTCCAGTCGTTATCTCCGTACAACCTACTGGTCATATTATCCCACCAATTACCTGTAACATCTCCGTCAACCCTCAATTGGGCACCGCCTTCCCACCAGTTTGCTCCAGCTTCTACCCCCTGGGTCTTAATATACCCGGAAACCTTATAGATATAATTCGGTTTCACCGGAACTTTTTGATAAAAAGAAGACATCGCACTATCGGTATGCACAATACACACCGATTTAGAGCCAGAGTGTACTACATCACTTACCCAGCTAAAGCTAACATAACTGGCATCTCCACTCTGAATATAAGTATTCCAATTATCCGGATACTCACCTGTACCCTCCTCAAACCCTGGATTCAAAACAAGATTCTCCTGCCCTGAAACTGCCACAAAATATGCAAAAAACAAACTTAACGCTGCAACTTTAACTAACTTACTCATCATTATCTCCCCCTCCATTTCTTTTTTCTTCGCTAAACATAAATTCTCCACATTTATACTTATGAATCGTTTCAGTAAAACATTCGGCAACACCGCTCTATCCTCACAAAACCCTTAACTCTCTTACTTCCCCTTTATCTTGAACGCCCCACAGGACTCTCTTATTACTATGTCAACGGGCAATATATACTTACGTGGAACAAAATCTCTATCCTTAATACTCTCCACAACAAATCTGGCCGCCTGCGTCCCAAGCTCCTCCATAGAAAGGTGAACAGTGGTTAGCGGCGGCTCCGTGAACGATGCCTCAGGAGTATCATCATATCCTACAACCGCTATCTCATCCGGAATCCTAAAACCTTTCTCCTTAATCGCCACCATAGCTCCTATTGCCATAAGATCGTTGGATGCAAAAATAGCTCTCGGTTTATAACCTTTCTCGAGAAATGCTTTCACAGAAGTGTAACCCCCGTTAAAAGTAAAATCACTTTTTACTATGAACTCAGGCTTAAGCTCTATTCCCTCTTCCCTTAAAGCTTTTTTATACCCTTCCAGCCTACCAATACTCGAATAATTCCTCTCACTCTCTATTGGTCCTGTTACTATGGCAATATCCCTATACCCAAGATTCAAGAGATGCCTGGTAGCAATATATCCTCCCTTCACAGAATC
>QNCQ01000179.1 GCA_003645825.1 Fidelibacterota bacterium | reverse complement strand
GCTATTATTATATTTGATGATATAATGTGGTCTATTAATATGTTTAAAGCCTGGAATAAAATTCGAAAAGACTCAAGAGTTTCTCTGTCTATTAATATATTTAGACTGGGAATTTGTATTATAAAATAATTCACCATCTTATAGTTATTTTTACATTAGAAATAATACTTTACCTTCAGAAATAATAGATCATTACTATCAAACTTTCCAAAAAAGCTATCCCTTTCTCCATTAAAAATAAATCCGCCGACCACAATATTCAGATTATCAACCATATCCAGCTCAAGATTTAATCCTGACATAAAGGATTCATCCTCAAGGTTGTATAATAGAATCACCCCTGGTTTTATCGTTTCCTCTGCAAACTTGTAATTAAGAAATGAAGTTGAAATGCGCCGTTTTTCATTTTGAATAATTTTAGGACTGTAATCGGTAATACCTTCTTCGATATACTGCATGCTTATATTAAAATTTGTTAGTAATTCGTAATCGAAGCCTATGCAAAATTGATAAAAAGGACTTTTAGCTGGTCTCAAATCTACTGTGGTGAAATATCTTTGTTTGTAATATCCTCCTTCACCTCTCAGGACAAGTGTCCCCAATGGTCGAGAAAAACTTAACCCATAAAATGTAAACCATGGATAGGTTTTCATAATCAGACTATCCGCCATATTTATTCGCATTACAGGTGTGTATTCCATTTTTCTCAAAAATATTAATGATAAATCTGTTCCAAGAAGGAAAGCTGAAAACCTCCCGCCTACCCCAACACTGTTCAGATTATTTTCAGGCACTATATCCAGAATTTTAAAATTCTGAAACATTGGTGGAAACTGCACCGAAAAAATTGACCATTTCCCTGATGTTGGTATTAAGGAGCTTTTAAACTCAGGAATAGCAATGAACTCAAAGCTACTGTTACCTTTATAGATTTTGCCCTTTAGAATATTTACGGGAGTCCTTATATCATCGAAATCTTGAAGTAAAAAGTACGAGAGATCAAGAGGATTGACTATGTCATTAACAAAATACCCATCCACTTTACCCCATACTACATGCTGTCTTCCAAGCTTTATACTGAAAGATGATCCAAAATATTCAACCCATGCTTCACGCAGTGATATAACTTCTTTATGGTTGATTAAATCGTGAAGTAAATCAACGACAAACAATCCATGTAAATTTTCTGAATATGCCTCTGTTTTTAACTGAAACCTGTTGTATTCGATAAGAAATTCATGGTTTCTACCGGTTTCTGTAGCATAAAAACTTTTCAAAACTCCGCTCATTGTGTATTCTGCTGGTAAGACTAAATTTACAGCAATTATGAGTATCAAGATAAGTTTTTTCATTTCTACTTCTCCAATAATATTATCCTTCCAGATTCAAGCATACTTACTGTAAAAACATTATCATCAAGAGGTTTATCATAGTTTATATCCGTAATTTCGATAACTGTTTTGTGTTTTTTCTGAAAATTATTCATTTGAAGCCTTGTAAATACCCATCTGCCATTTACATTTTTCAAACTATCACATAACATACGCTTTAATAGGTTACCATTTTTGTCAAAATAGTCTACTCTCTTTACAACCCATTTTTCAGGTAGCACCCAGACGATACGTTTGCTGTAAGTCGGCTCTTTTTCTAAAGGAATTGCCTCAATTTTGAAATATTCAACGCCATCGATTGTTTCTTTCCCCATTAACTCAAATTTATCTTCGTCGAGACTTCTCCCGCTTAAGTCATCATAGCTAAAGTCAGTGCCCATGAAATATTCACTTTTGCTCTTTCCTGCTATTCTTCTAACTCTTTTTAAAGCTGGTAGATAAAGCCACCTATCATCATCCTTTGAAGGGTCATTATAGCTCCATATAAGAAGTGCTGTACCCCGTACATCCTTCGGATATTTAAAAACAACAAGTGTTTTCTTATCAACCTCACCCTGCTTGTAGTCTTTTTCAAATCTTACCACAGTCCTTTCTCTCTTCTGCCCTCTTTTATTTATCAGAATCATCATGGACTTAGCTTTGAGAGTTTTATATTTATTTTGCTTATCAACTTTTTCCATTATCTCTCGCCCTGTTTGAGGTATCGCTATTGCAAAACCGAAAACTAAAATTGTAAAAATTCTCAATACTCTCATTTTATCTCCTCCTCCCATATATAGCCATCATTACAGGTGGTGTTAGAAATAAGCTCAAAAAAAATGCTTTCAGAAACTTTTTCCTGAATTTAAACTCTGCTATTCCTGAAACCTGAAGACATATTATAAAGTATATCGCAATTACAATACTTAAGTTATCAAGTAAAAAATTCCCTATGGAAATCCACCAACCTTTATTATAAGGAAGTTGATCCTTAAACCATCCAATAAACCAATCAAAAAATCTGTATAACCAGTAACCAACTATACTAATTGAGCCAAGCGAAAAAATCCTGGAGAGGATAAAGTCAATTTTATTTGCTTCCTTTTTCATAGAAAAAATCTCCTTTTGTTAAAACAATTATAACCGGAATTAATGTCAATGCACCTAATAGGCACGTAACTATTGAGAATACGGTTAAAAATCCAAAAAAGTAAATTGGTAAAAATCTCGACAAAAACAGGACGCTAAATCCAACTATAACCGATAACGCATTATAAACAATACCCCTTCCAGTTGTATTGAGTGTTCTTAGTATTGCCTCTTCCTTACTTAGTCCTGAGTTAAGCTCTTTTCTAAACCGATAGATAAAATGAATCGTATAATCCACGCCTACCCCGATCATAATACTTGAGAGCATCATAGTAGCTACATTTAATTCAATTTTCAAATAACCCATAAGACCAAATACTACAATTATAGAAACAATAAGTGGAGTTATAGACATCAACCCAGTCCGAATAGATTTAAAAAAGATAGCACAAACAATAAAAACAAGTACTATTGAAAATGCAAGACTATAAGCCTGTCCTCTGACAATTAGATTAACAAGCTCTCCAATTACCACTGCCATGCCTGTTACTACTGGAAACTCTTCTTCGGATAAATTCTTTTCGATGAAATCCTTTACTTGGTTAATTATCTTTAATATAGTTGTAGAGCTTACGACGTCCACTCTTGCAACTATCTGGGCCTGCTTGTATTCATAGTCAACAAGAAAGTCAAAATCCTCGGGATCACCAGTCATTGAGTACAATAGAAAATATTGCGATATAAGTTCCTTTAAATCAGGTACAACCTCATATTCTGCACTGTCAGAATGAAATGCTCTATTCATTTTCTTTACAATATCAACAATAGATGTGGGATTTGTAACGTGATCCAGGCTTTCAAGATAATTTTCCAGTAACTCCATTTTTCTTAGCATTTCAGGCGATTTTATGTCGCCCTTAGCCATTATATTTATCTGAGATGTTCCTCCAAAATTTTTATCAACTTCCTCATGAGCAATTCTAATAGGATCGTTTTTTTTCCAATAATGTAAGGGATTTGTATCAACTATAATCTTGGTTATACCTGGAATCAAGATTATCAATATCAGCAGTGATGCTATAAGAAATAATTTTTTCCTCTTCATTAAAATTTTACCTGCATTAACAAGAATGTTACTATTGGCTGTATTGTTGTTTCTAACAGTTACAAGCACAGTCGGTTGACCTATGAGAGTTAAAAATGCGGGAACGAAAGTTATGCTTAGAGTGAAAGCAATACCAATTCCAAAGCTTGCAAGGAGCCCCATAACCCTTGCTGGCGGTGCTATATGAGACTGTAACCCCAGAAAACCAATAATTGTTGTAAGACCTGCCATAAATATTGGGGTCATTACCCTTTTTAAAGCTTCATAAACCGCATCAATGTGATTTTTTAATAACCTATATTCTTCATAATAATGTGCCACCAGATGAATACTATAATCATTGGCTATTGCAATAAGCATCACAGGGAGAAGCATATCAATAAAGACAAATCTTATTTTTAGCAATGCCATTAACCCAACTGTATTTATTATGCTCATAACTACAACAATAAGTGGTAAAAATGCCCCTGCCCAGCTTTTGAAGCTAAAAACAAGAAGCAATATCATTAAAATTATCCCAAGAGGCAGGTAAATTTTCAAATCGTTCCTCATATCTTTCATCATGAGATGTCTGAGTATCGGGAAGCCGGCGACTTTTATATCCTCAGGATTTTTATATTTATTTTTTAACTCTTTGAAAAACTGGTAGATCTCCCTATCCGCTTCCTTTGTCGAAATTGTGGTAAGCAAGACAACAATAGCTGTATGTTTAAAATCCTCAGTCACAATTCTTTTAAAAATTTGATCATTATTCTGAATTTTCCTTTTTAATTCTATAAAATCTTCGTCATTTTTTATAGGTAATTCTTCGATTAAGTCTCTTACCTCAAAACCGAATTCTGTCCCTTTTATTTCACTTGCATTTGTCAAAGCCAGAACCTTAGAAACATAGGGATTTTCTTCAATTTCTTTAACCATACTGTCAATTTTTAAAAGGGTTGTGTTATTTAAGATATTATCAGTAGATATTGAGACCACTACAACCTCGGAACCTCCAAAAATAGCCTCAAGGGAATCAATATTTTTAATAACCTCATGATCAGTAGGCATCATCGATTTAAAATCTGGATCAATCTGGAGTTTTGGAATATTACTCCCGATAGTCAACGTTAAAAGTATCCAGAAGAAAACAACAGTCTTTGGATATCTAGATATAAAACCTATTAACCATTTCATC
>QNCQ01000178.1 GCA_003645825.1 Fidelibacterota bacterium | reverse complement strand
TCACTATATTGGGTGAGTGCAACGGGAAAATTCGTTCAACGCCAATCCCCCCCGAAATCTTCCTCACTGTAAAAGTAGCATTGAGCCCGCTACCCCTTTTTGCAATAACAACTCCTTCAAAGCGTTGAACGCGAACCTTTTCGCCTTCCTTGATTCTATAGTCAATGGTAACCGTATCCCCTGCCTTGAATTCAGGGAGATCCGTTCTTAACTGATCAGCCACAGCGGTCGCTAATTTATCCATGACACCCTCCAGATAGATTATTTTGCAAAGCTTTCTCATAGAGATCCTTGCGTCTTTCCTTCGTCCTCTCAAGCCTTTGTTTCTGACGCCACTCTTTTACCAACGCATGATTGCCCGACAGTAATACCTCTGGCACTTTTAGGCCCCTGTACTCTGCAGGTTTGGTGTAAACCGGGCCCTCCAAGAGATTATCTGAGAAAGAATCTGTTTTTGCCGAGTCATACGAGTGTAAAACTCCGGGTATATGCCTGATCAAAGCATCTATAATGACCAGCGCAGGCAATTCTCCTCCCGTAAGCACATAGTCCCCTATACTGACCTCATCAGTAACCAGAGCTTCTATCACCCTTTCATCAACTCCCTTGTAATGGCCGCAGAAAAACACCAACACTCTTTCTTTTGAAAACTCCACAGCCATATCATGGTTAAAAGCCTTCCCCTGTGGCGACGGATAGATAACCCTTATCTTCTCGCCAGCATTTTCCTCTTTTATTTTATCAAAAGATAGGAAAAATGGTTCAGGCTTCAACACCATACCTGTTCCACCACCATAAGGTGTGTCATCAATCTGTCTGTGCTTATTGTTTGCAAAATCTCTTAAATCCCAGATTTTATACTCAACTCCTGCTCTTTCCTGTGCCTTTTTATACATGCTTATATCCAGACAACCCTTTATAATTTCAGGAAAGGCAGTTAGAACATAAATCTTCATTGTTCAAACAAACCCTCTATATAATTGATGAGAACCTTCTTATCTTCTTTTTTTATATCTGCAATAAATTCCTCCACACATGGTATCAAATATTCCTTATCTCCCTTTTTTACAATCATAAGTATCTGGGCAGAACCCAGAAAAAAATCAGAAACTATCCCGAAGCAATTTTTCTCATCCTTAGAATCAACAACCTTATATCCCTTCGTTCTCAAAAAATCAAGTTCTTTTACATCTTTCAAGGGAAGAAAAACCCTTATACCTTTTAGATACTCCGCTTCCTCAACAGTGTTTAAATCACACAGTTTTAAATAAGCTTTTTTTCCTTTAACCTCAAAATGCCCAACCTTCCATGGATGAAGGTGGTTGAGATCATTCCCCAACCACACTTCACCCTGAAAGTCATAAATATATAAGTGATTGGAAATAAGAGAAACTATTAATTCCCCTTTTAGCCCCTTGGGCGAGGTTATAACTCCTACGGGGAACAAATAGTTTCTCTCATGCATCTCCCAAAACTTTACTCAAGAATCTCCAGGATAGCTCTTTTCTGGCCCTGCTTTGCCGCTACTGCTGTAATGATTGTCCGTAATGCTTTAGCAGTTCTCCCATTCTTTCCGATTACCTTACCCAGATCAGCCGGATCAACAGAAAGCTCAAGAATAACTGTTCTTTCACTGTCAATTTGGGAAACCTTAACCTGATCAGGACGATCAACTAATTTTTTTACAATGTACTCAACAAACTCCTTCATACTGCCTCTCCTTATTGCTGGTTACTAGTACCACTATCTTTTTGGTTGTACCTCATTTCAAAAACCTAATATATGAAAATTCTTCAACAAATAAAAAATTTTTTATTCCTCTTTCGATCCCTGCTCTGACGTAGCTTCGCTCTCTGAGCTCTCGGATGCTCCCTTAGCCTTCTTCTCTTCAGCAACTTCTTTCTCTCCACCTTCTACCGCTTCCTCAATATCCTTTGAACTCCCTTTGCTTTCTTCTGACGCTTTTTCCTCTACAGCCACTTCTGTCTCAAGCTCCCCAACCTTCTCTTCCTCCTTTTCTTCTTTTTTGCGAATCGCTTCCTCCTTTAACTTCCTGGCCATCTCCCACTTCTGAATCTCAATATTTCTCACCTTCTCATCCACATTATGCCTGATAAGGTGCCACTCCAGAGCTATCCCCTCTTTCTTAAACAGGCTATACACAGTGTCGGTGGGCTGTGCCCCCTTTTTTAACCATTCTATTGCTTTTTCTCTGTCTATCTTAACTTCCGCAGGATCTGGTATAGGATCATAGTACCCAATCTTTTCTATGTACTTTCCATCCCTCTTTGTCCGAGAATCCGCCACTACAATCCTATAGAACGGCCTTTTCTTCTTACCCATCCTCAATAATCTTATCCTAACTGCCAAGTTTCACCTCCCTACATTAAAAACCTAAGTCTGAAAAATCAGACGGGAATTTAAGTTTTTTTAAACTTTTTGTCAATTTCACAAGTTGCCAGTATCGATTCAAAACCCTATTAACATCAGCAGGGGTTGTACCGCTACCCTTAGCAATCCTTTTCCGCCTGCTTCCGTTTATGATTGACGGATTAGCTCTTTCTTCTTTAGTCATAGACTGAATGATTGCTTTAGCCTTTACCAATTCTCTTTCATCAACAGAAACATTTCTCATCTTGAACTTCGAAAAGCCAGGGATCATCTCAAAAATACTTTCAATAGGCCCCATCTTCTTTAACTTTTCAAGTTGCTCCAAATAATCATCCAGTGTAATTCTACCCTTCTGGATTTTCTTCTGCATTCTCTTCGAATACTCTTCATCCATCACAGACTGAACCTTTTCCACAAGCCCTGCCACATCACCCATTCCAAGAATTCTCTTTGCCATTCTGTCAGGATAAAACTTTTCTAAATCTCCAATCTTTTCCCCTGTACCAATAAAAACAATTGATTTTCCGGTAATATATTTTATTGAAAGTGCTGCTCCTCCACGAGCATCACTATCCATCTTTGTCAGAACAATTCCATCTATCTCAAGTCTCTCGTTAAAAGCACCAGCAGTATTAACGGCATCCTGACCTGTCATACCGTCAGCAACATAAAGTATATTATGAGGTTTAAGCTCCTTCTTAAGTTCCTCAAGCTCGGACATCATATCTTCATCTATATGAAGCCTTCCTGCTGTATCTACTATCAAAACATCCCTGTGGTGCTTCCTACAAAAATCGATTGCATCTTTGGCTCTCGCATAAATATCCTCACCTCCCGTAAAAACTGGCACCCCTATCTGCTTCCCGAGTTTCATTAACTGTTCCTGAGCCGCCGGACGATAAACATCAGTGGATACCAGCACGGGCTTCTTGCTTCTATCCATAAAATATTTTGCCAGCTTCGCTGCAAAAGTAGTTTTTCCACTCCCCTGTAAGCCCACCAGCATCGTGACAGTGGGCGGTATAGAAGCTGTCTTTAAATCCTTGTTTTCCCTCCCAAGTAACTCAACAAGCTCATCATAGACAATCTTGGTAAATACCTCTCCTGGAGAAAGGCTCCTCAAAACCTCCTCACCGAGCGCTTTTTCAGTGGTTCGCCCTATAAATTCTTTCACAACTCGATAGTTAACATCAGCTTCAAGGAGAATTCGTCTTATTCTCTTTACTGCCTCTTTCACATTGGATTCTGTAAGCTTTCCCTCACCTTTCACAAACCTGACTATATCTATAAATCCTTTTTGCAACTGCTCCAGCATATCTCAACCCTCTATCTAAAAACCAGTGAATTTAATCTACCCAGAAAGCCTCTGCAAGAACTATTAGGAATCCAGCTTCAGATAAAACAACCAGCAATTGGTGTCTTTGATGTGAACAAAGATCTTACATCAACGAGCTATCCAGAAAAAGCATTACAAAAAATCCCACAAAAAAAGATAGGGTAATAAGAATCTCATTTTCCTGCTCTTTGTATATTTCTGGAATCATCTCCTTTATTGTCACATAAAGCATTGCACCACCCGCGAAACCAAGACCATATGGAAGCAATAATGAAAAGTATTTGAAAAAGACAGCTCCCGCGACAACCATTACAAGCTCAGAAAAACCGCTCAAGACACCAAATACAATAGCTTTTAGTCGTTTACCAGTTATTATCGCAAGCGGAAGAGCAACGACAGTTCCTTCAGGAATATCCTGTATCCCTATAGCTAAAGTAGTCAACATACCAAGCTTTGGGTCAAAAGCAACCGCTGTCCCTACCGCCAATCCTTCTGGGAGATTATGAATCACAACGGTAAGAACCAAAAGCCACGCTGTCTTTATCTTGCTTTTATATTCTTCATTTCCCTCGAACCCCTTTATTATATGTTCGTGAGGGACATTTTTTTCTATAAGGTAAACAATAAATATACCAAGGATTATTCCAAGTGCCACAGGGTAAAATTTCCCGGCATACTCAATACCAGGAAGTATGAGACTCGTAAAACTTGCAACTATCATTACCCCTGCAGCAAACGCAAGACTTACCTCAGTACCTTTATTGCTTGTCCTCTTTGAAAAAATAGCCAGAAAAGCTCCTAAGGAAGTTAAAAGCATAACAATGATACCAGCAAAAACAGCAAGTAAAGCAGTGTTTCCACCCGATAGGTTTATAAGAAAATCCGAAAATCCTGAAAATATTGATTTCATTACAGCCCCCACTATTCACAATTTTAACATAAAACGATTTATTCAGAATGCCTTATGAAAGCGAGCGCCACAAAAATTAAAATAAGCCCTACAAACTGCATAAAAG
>QNCQ01000177.1 GCA_003645825.1 Fidelibacterota bacterium | reverse complement strand
GTACAATATTGAGGAGTTGTCCCGCAGCTTCAACGTGAAGGTTTTTCAGAATAGGTTTATCTCAACGATTGTTGCTGTTGTGGCAATAGGATATTTCGCTCTAATGAAATTAGGCAATAAGCCCGTCGGTTTAATTTTGTGGAAGCTATTCGGTTCAACAAATCAATTGCTTGCTGCTCTGGGACTTATGGTAATAACTGTGTATCTTGTAAAAAAGGGGAAACCATTCGTCTACTCTTTTATCCCAATGCTATTTTTGTTTGTTATGACACTCTGGGCTATTGTGACTCAGATAAAAACATTCTGGAGCTCTGAAGAAAGGGCATATCCGCTGATAATTCTGTCTGTTGTAATAGTGATGTTATCTGTATGGATGATCACAGAAGCTGCGATCTCAGTGCGGAGGAAAAATCTATCTGAGATGAGACGTAAGTCACACTAAGCATGCCTGCTAGTAGATAAATTATTTAGGTTTAAATAATTAGGAGTGAGATGAAAAGGTTGAAGTCAAGTTTTAGATGTCGAAGGACAATTTTAATTTTACTGAGTTCTTTTTTCTTTGCATGTACTGTGAAAATTCCGAGCAAATCAGATTTGCCAACATGGGATGTAAGCGTAGAAATCCCTATTTATAGCACAGTAATCACGGTTGATTCTCTTTTGACTGATTCTTTGATCGCAAAAGTCCCTATTGATGAGAATGGCAATGCCATTTTTGCCTACAGGGATACCTTTGAGATAAACAGAGTAGAAGTGGGGGAACAACTTGATATCGGAGACATTCAGCATAGTTACAGCCAGTCTATTGAAGATGTCACGGTAGACTCCTCGAAGGACTCCTTTACTTCTAGATTCAAAGATACAGGTGTGAAACCGGTTAACTCCAGCGATTCTACCGCCATAGGAGCGATAGAGCTGGAAGATGTCGAGCCCGATAGTACAGAACCGTTTTTATTTAGAGAAGTAATGCCAGGGGATGTGGTAACACAACTGGAGGGTTTGATAAATGATGGTGGTGGAAGTGCTTCCGTTGATAGCATAGGGAGTGCTGACTTGGAACCTAACTATAAATCTTTCTCTTTTGATAATTTCAAGTCCGCAGATTTTATCTCTGGGGTTCTAAAGGTGGAAATTGTTAACAATATGATAATAACCCTGGGCAGTCCGATAAATGTTGGGATTATGGAGGTTACTGGTAATGATTCAGTCGAGGTTATAAGCGTAATCTGGAATGAAGAAATTCCACCGGGAGAATCTTCTGTGAAATCGATCGACCTTGCGGGTAAAACTCTTCCCGGGAACGTTTTAATAAAGGTTTCAGGACATACCGTCGGAACGAAGAATCAGCCAATCACTATCACCAATGATGATTTAAACTCCAATTTTTATGTGGTAGTTTCTGCTTCGGATCTCGAGGTAAGCCGGGCTACAGCCAGGATCCCCGAGCAGATCGTGGATGACGCAGGGGTTATAAAGCTTCCAGAACAGGAAAATAAAGTCAGACAAGCAAAAGTCGAAAAGGGAAGTTTTAAAGTTGGCATAAAGAATTATCTCCCCGTAGATTCAGATATCTTGGTAACGGTTAACTCAATAAAAGATCTCTCAGGAAATCCCTGGCAGTTTTCCATAGATGTTCCTGCTGACGGAAGTGTGGACAGTGTCTTTGCGATAGATGGTTACACTCTGGAAATGGGTATTGTTGAACAGGAAATAAGCTATAGCTACGAGGTGAGAACGTACGATACGGGTGATGAGTATAGAACGGTTGACATGAACGATTATGTTAAGGTTGACTTTGATATTTATGGTAAAAGTGAGGAAGAAGATATAACTTTTTCAGAGTTTACCGGGATAATAAAAGCTCAGGAAATACGAGAAGAAGGAGAAATTAATGTCAACAGTGAAGATGCTGACATTGTAAGTGCTGTCATATCTTCCGGTGCTATTACGCTCCGCATTCATGATGGAGTAAATATGGATAACAATGATATCCCGCATGTGATTGTAAGAATACCCGAGATTTACCAGTCGGAGGGATCAGATATAAGTCTAATTGAGGAATTTGATATATATTCCGGCGATAATGAAAGGGTAATTGATCTTTCAGGAAAAGAGATAAGGTTGCCAAAAGATACTCAGAAGATTCATTACAACTGTGTTGTCACAACTCAAGGAGATGTGGAGGCATCTTATGATTTACTTGATTCCATAGTTGTAGAAATAAGCGTTAGCGAGCTGGCATTTGAAAAAGTAAGGGGTTATTTCTATAAAGAGGCAATTACCAAAGAAGATTATATTGAACTAAAGGAAGATACAAAGGTTGAGGAAGCAGAAATAAGCGAGGGGATGTTAACTCTAAATGTTGTGAACAATATAGGAATGATAGCAAATGTGGAATTTGTTGTGAACGAAATTGCAAAGGATGAAAATAAACTGTCCATAAGATTCCAGATTCCTTCCACGCCCGAACCATTTAAGTTTGAGTTCCCGTTAAATGGTTATGTCATAAAAATGTCTAAGGATAACCAAAAAATTTCCTATAGATCTTCTATCATTTTACCACAGGATTCTCTAATGACTCTCAGATTTGGTCAAGATGTAAATATTGATGTCAATCTGGAAGGGGTGAAGTTTGAGAGAGTTAAAGGATACATTGATACGGTAGTGGTTAATATTGATACTGTTGAGCAGAGGATTGATGCTCTCCCGGAGGAGTTAGAAGGGGTTGAGTTTTCAGATGTAGAGTTGAATCTGAAATTTAATACGAATATCGGGGTACCTGTTATCCTTGATCTGACTGTTCAAGCGGAAAATAAGGATGGTGAGCAGATTATAAAAAGAGTAAGGCAGAACATCGTAGAAAACAATGTTGTAAAGATTCCTGATGCCGAAGATATTTTCAACATATTTCCTGATAGAATCGTTGCCTTTGGACAGGCCAAAGTAGGCGGAGATGGGACGGTTTCTGTAGACCAGTATGTCGAAGGCAAGCTTACCGTCGAGGTTCCAATGTCGTTCATTATAGATGATGATGTAACTTATGAATCGGAAGCGCAGACATTGGAAGAAGATATTCCAGATCAGCTAAAGGCTGTGAAACTTTTTTATGAATACTTAAACCAAATGGAATTCGGTGCCAGGGTGGACCTACTGGTAGCCAGAGATACAACGTATTTTAATAAAGAGACACTATCACCCGATACGCTTGCTACCATAACTCTGTTTCCGGATACTTCTTTTACAGATTCGACTTTTGTAGATGAAGGGAAAATAGAGCTTTTGCAAGATTCAGTTTATATAAAACCTGTTTTTACTTTTCTGGGGATGAGAGATGAAAATGGAAATCCTGTGCCGTCCAGACTTTTATCCTCTGATAGTCTATCTATAACAATTTATGGCAGGATTTACGGGGAAATCAACCCTGGAGAATTAACGGGAGAGAAATAGAGGTCATTATGAATAGAAAAATTTTCAAGGTGATATTGACATTGACAATTAGCGTGGTGCTTTCCAATGCACAGGTTTTCCACACTGCCAGATCGATTTCCCTTGCTGGTGCGTATTCTACATATGACACCGGGCCGGATGCGCTACTCTGGAACCCAGCCAATCTTGGACATAGCAATATTAAGATAGGTTTCTCTTTTGGGATATTTCCCTTTGTACCTTTTAATTCACTACGTCTCTTTAATAATTCTATCAATGCATCCTGGTTTAACAAGTATATGGCTTCCGGTCTTTATCTTGATGAAAATAAAAAGAAAGAAATGTTATCTTTCTTTTCAGCCGAGGGATTGAATTTTGCAGGAGAAATGTGCGGCAGGATTATTGGCATGAGGATAGGACATTTTGCTTTCTCGACGAATCTTCATTTTATCTCATCCGGTAATATTCCCAAGGTTTTGCTTGATATTCCATTTAGAGGGATAAAACTCGAGCAAGATATTGAGCTGGATGATGTGGACGCCTTTGCTCAATCATACATGAGCCTGGATATGGGCTATGGTCATCTGCTGGAGAGCGATATTATCAACAGTTATTTCGATAGCTTCTCTGTGGGGGTAACTTTTAGGTTGCTACTTGGAATTGAAACTGCAACGACTAAAGATGTAAATGGCACTATTTCAGTTTTTAAAGACGGGATATCGATGGAAGGTGCAGCGAGTATAAAAGGGGGTATTGGAGGATTCGGATGTGGTATTGGCGCCGGGATATCCGGGAAAATGAAAGAAAGGTTATCTTTCGGGTTGTCTGTAAATAATCTTTTTTCTTTTATTAGGTGGACCAAATCTACAAAGGAGTATGAATTTGAATACAGAAACTTCCTAAAGCCGGAGGATTTTTTTGATGACGAAATAGACTCCTTATTCGAGGCTGGGATTATTTCAGATACCCTGAAGGATGTCTCCCCTTTTTCGACTGTTTTACCTGTATATATTGTTGCAGGATTTGGATATAACTACTCAAAGAAGCTGGATATATATGCAAGCATGATTCAATTTGTTAATGAGAGTTGGTATTCATCTCTAACCCCAACTTTTTCCGTTGGAGCTGAAGTAAGATATTTACCAATATTGCCCATTAGATTTGGCATAAACTTTGGTGGAGATAGTGGTTTTAGATGGGGATGTGGATTTAGTATTGGTGGTAGGAGTTACTCTTTTGACTTTGGCTTTTCGCAGGATTCAGGTTTTTTTAACAAAGCCAGAGGTTTTACCATATCGTTTGGACATGAGTTTAGATTTTAGATACATGCAAAG